>NC_014034.1:1307500-1512500 GCF_000021865.1 Rhodobacter capsulatus SB 1003 | reverse complement strand
AGCCGGAACTGCCGACGATCGAGACGAATTCGTTTTCGGCGATCGACAGCGTCACATCCTCGACCGCCACCACGGGCTTCTTGTCGACGGTAAAGGTCTTGCCGACATTCTCAAGGGTCAGAAGGGCGCTCATCTTGTCCTCTGCTGATGCCAGGCGAACAGCACCCGGCCGGTGCGTTTGAAGACCACGTCGGTCAGGAAGCCCAAAAAGCCGATGAAAAGCGTGCCGAACAGGATCGTCTCGGTCGCAAGGTAGCGCTGCGCATCCATGATCCGCCGGCCCAGCCCCTCGTTCGCGGCGACCAGTTCGGCGACGACCAGATAGGTCCAGGTCCAGCCGATGGTGATGCGCAGCGTGTCCCAGATGCCCGGCGCGGCGGCGGGCAGGATGATCCGGATCAGGATTTCCCGGTTCGAAAAGCCGAGCGTCTGCCCGGCCCGGATCAGGTTCATGTCGATGGTCTTGACGTTGTCCATCACCATCAGCACCTGCTGAAAGAAGGTGCCCAGAAACAGGATCAGGATCTTTTGCCCGTCGCCGATCCCCGCCCAAAGGATCGTCAGCGGGATGAGGGCCACCACCGGCATGTAGCGGATCGTCGAGACGAAGGGCTCAAGCGCCCCCTCGATCAGCCGGAAATTGCCCATCAGGATGCCCACCGGCACCGCCAGCACCGTGGCCGCCAGCCAGCCCGCGCAGATGCGGTAAATGCTGACCGAGGCATCGGCCCAAAGGATCCCCTCGCGCGCCTGCCGGACGCCCTCGGCCAGCACGTCGCCCGGGCCGGGCAGGAACAGGGGCTTCACCAGCCCGAATTCGGTGACGAGCCACCACATCAGCAGCAGCAGGGCCGGAAAGACCACCCCCGCCGAGGTGAACAGCCAATGGGGAATGTCCTTGCGCAGCCGCAGATGGCGGCCCGGTCCGGCGGTGGGTTTCTTTGGGGTCTGCATCGGTCCGTCAATATTGCGGGCCTGCGCAGGCGCAGGCCCCGAGAGGTTACTTGCCCGCGACCTTCAGCACCGGCGCGGTCATCATCACATCGTCAAGCGCCGGGATCTTCGTGATCTCGTCGGGGTTCGAGGTCTGCATGATCCCGGCGATCTCGCGCAGCGTGGCGGGGAAATCGCCCGTCACCAGCGCCGCATTCTCGGCCGCGTCGTAAAGCTTCACGCCCTTGAAGCCCACGGTGAATTCCTCCATCGGGCTGCCCACGGCCTTGGCGATCATCGCGCCGCCTTCCTCGGGGTGCTCGCGGATGAAGACGATCGCATCGTCCCAGGCCTTGATCATCCCCTCGACCAGCGCCGGATTGGCGGCGATCCAGTCGCCCCGCGCCGTCAGCACGTCGGAAATCAGCCCCGGTTTTTGCGTGGCGTCATAGATCACCTTGTAAGACGCATCCTTGCCCAGCGCCGCCGAGATATAGGGCTCATAGGTCACCGCCGCCTCGACCTGCCCCGAGAGCAGCGCCAGACCGGCCTCCGAGGCCCCCATCGGCACATGTTCGATATCGGCGAGGCTCATGCCATTGACCTTGAGCGCATAATTCATCAAGAGATCCGAGGTGGCGCCCGCCTCGAAGGCGACCTTGCGCCCCTTCAGCCCGGCGACATCGGCGATGCCCTCGCCCGCCAGGATCGCATCGGCGGTGGTCGACACGTCCATCACCAGGAACGCCTTTTGATCGACACCATGGTTGAAGCTGGCAATCGCCGTGTTGGTCGCGGCCGCCACCACATCCAGATTGCCCGAGGCCAGCGCCGCGGTCATGTCCTGATCCCAGTTGAAGCTGGACAGCTCGACCTCGACACCATGGGCGGCAAAGAAGCCCTTCTCGGCGGCAACCCAAAGCGGGCCATAGCCAAGCCAGGGTTGCAGGCCGATCTTCACCGGATCGGCAAACGCGCCGGTAAGACCGCTTGCAAGAAGCGCCGCGGCAAGTGTCGTGTGTTTCAGCATCTCTGCCCCCGTCTGTCGGATTCGCATGTCGGATTGCGGCGGGCCCGGACCGGGCAGGCGCAACCCGATCCTGATACGCCCGAAGCGCGGCGGGCGACAAGCGAAAGAACACGCCCGCCGCGCGGCAGGCCTTGCGTCACGATCCGCCGCGGTTTCGGCGCGCGGCGGGCGGAAGACCGGACCCGTCCTTCGCCCCGTCCCCGCCCTCCCCGCTGCGGCCGCGCCGCCTGGCGCCGTGAAACTTCGTCGGCGCAAGGCCGAAGCGGGCCCGGAAACTTCTGGAGAAATGCGCGACGCTGGCAAAGCCGCAGGCCACCGCCACCTCGATCAGCGTCATGTCGGTCGTCGACAGCAGATTGCGGCCGTGATCCAGCCGCAGCCCGCGGTAGAAATCGCCCGGCGTCTCGCCCAGAACCGACACGAACATCCGCTCCACATGGCGGCGCGAATAGCCGGACCCGCGGGCCAGATCGGTCAGCGACAGCGGCTCTTCCAGATGCGCCTTCATCCGCGCGACGATCGCGATCAGGCCCGGATTGCGCGAGCGGATCAACACCGACAGCGCCGAGCGCTGCGCCCCGTCGACCCCCACCATCACCTTGCGCAGGCACATTTCCGACACCATCGCCGCGAATTCCGCGCCGTGATCGGCGGCGATCAGCGCGATCATCATGTCGGTCGAGGCCGCGCCGCCGCCACAGGTCATCACCCGGGGGGCGATTTCGAACATCGCCGGGCTGGGCGTCAGATCGGGGAAAGCCTCGCAAAAGGCGGGCTGGTTTTCCCAATGCAGGGTGAAGGGGACGCCCTGCAAAAGCCCGGCCTGCGCCAGGGCCACGGCCCCGGTGCAGATCCCCCCCACGGTGCCGCCAAAGCGCGCGTGACGGTTGACCATCGCCACCACCGGCGGCGCGGCGGCGGCGCTGGCCGGGTTGCCCGAACAGACGAACAGCCGGGTGTCGCGCGGCAGCGGCGCCAGCGCGCCCTCGCTGCAGACCGAAATCCCCGAGGACGAGGCCACCGCCCGGCCCTCCTCGGAGAGCAGCCGCCATTGATAAAGCGGCTGCTGCGACAGCTGATTGGCGATGCGCAGCGGCTCGACCGCCGAGGAAAAGGCCAAAAGCGTGAAGCCCGGCACCAGCACGAAGGCGTATTTGCGGGTCTCGCCGGGGGTTTCGACCGGGAAGAAGGCGGCGCCAAGCGGCACCAGAGGCGCAGAATCAGTCATCGTCTCTCCGCGGTCATCGTCGCTTCGGGGCTTGTGCCAGCGCCCTGCGTGACATGCGATCAAGGCAAATGGCAACAACAAGGATCGACAGCCCCGCCAGTCGGCCAGGCCCGGCGCCAGGCCCGCCGTCGCGATCCGGGCCATCAACAAGCCGGGCGCCGGGGCCGCGCGGATCGTGGCGCCCCCTTTCCCGATGCCGGATGCCCGCGACAAAGCGGGTGGCGCCGCCCGGGTCACTGCCCCGTCGACGCGGAGATCACGTTCACTCGCGCATGACAGTTGCCGTCAGAACCGCCCCCGTGCCGCTTGCGGGCGCGGTCAGGGCAAGCGATCCGTTCAGGGCCGCGATCCGCTCGCGCATCCCGAGAAGGCCGCGGCCCTTGCTCCAGCATGGCGAAAGCCCCTCGCCGTTGTCCGCAACCTCCATCTGCAGAAAACCTTGCGCCGCCTCGGACAGGCGGATCCGGATCTCGCGCGCCTTGCCGTGGCGCAGGGCGTTGGTCAGGGCTTCCTGCAGAATGCGGTAAAGCGTCATGTCGACGATCTCGGAGGTGCCCAACAGACCCGCGGGAACATCCAGCAGAAACCGCGTTCCCGGATGCGCATCCTGAAACGCCCCGACAAGATCGGTGAGCACATCGCCCAGCGGCAGATTGCCCACCGTCGCGGGGCGCAGCGTGTCAAGAATGCGCCGGTTGGTCACCCGGATGCGGGAGACGAGCATGTCGATGTCCCCGGCGCGCGCGGCGGCCCTCTCGGGGTCGGTGCGCAGCTGATCCGCCATGACCGAAAGGCTGAACAGGCACGGTCCCAGCTCGTCATGCAATTCCCGCGCCAGGCTCTTGCGTTCGGCGTCGCGCAGGTCCAGCAATTGCCGCGCCAGGATGCGGCGTTCCTCCTCGGAGGTCCGCAAGGTGGCGGCAAGCTGGTCGATGCGGGCGCCGATCGCCCGAAGATCCGGGCTCTCCGTCGCTGCGGCCGCGCGGGCGTAATCGCCCGACTGCATCCGCGACAACCTGTGTTCCAGCCGCGAAAGCGGCGCCAGGGCACGGCCGACCAGAAGCGCCAGCATCGGCAAAAGCAGGATCGTCGCGGCGATCCAGACAAGGAACAGCGCCCGGGCATCCTCCCAGACCTCGCGCGCCTCGTCTTCGGGGGTTGCGACGACCTCGATCTGTCCGCGCGGGACGCCGTTGGCGGCGGTGACCGGCAGGACCGCGGTCGCGATCACCGGGCTGACCCAATCGAGAAACCAGCCCGGGACCGGTTCGGCGTCGCCATGCGGTGTGGGGAGGTCAACCGGGGACAGGCCGTCGGCGGGGACGAACCGGATGCGGACATGGCGCGGCTGCACGATGCCGCCGCGCAGATCGGTGATCAGCCGCGCGGGATCGTCGGCCCGGCGTCTGACCAGGTCGCGGATCAGGACGACGGCACTGTCGCGCGCCGCCGTGATCTCGACCGCCACCGCCCGCCGGGCGTTGAGCAGCATGACACTGCCCGCGCCGAGAATCACCGCGAGGTGAACCGCCGCGATCAGCACCAGAACGCGCCATGTCAGGGTCATCCGACGCAAGCTCTCCTCCCCTCCGCCCCATCCGCCGCGCCATCCTAGGTTGTTTTCCGTCGCCGGGTCAGGAGACTTTGGTCGCGGTTTTCCCTCGGCTCCCGGTCGGATCTGCCGTTGCATCCCGCCGCTTCGGGGTCATCTGACCCATGGCACGGGCGCCACCGGGACCAGTGTCCGCCCCTGCGCGCGCCAGTCATCGACCCCGCCGGGATACCATCGCGCCTCATGGCCAAGATCGCGGACGCGCTGCACCGCGTTCCAGCTCAGCCAGCAGTCCTGCCGACAAAAGACGATGACCGGGGTCCCCTTGGCGACGTGACGGGCCAGCGTTGCGGAAAGATAGGCTTCGGCCCCGGGCTCGAGCCTGCCCCAGCCGACCACCGGCAGCCAAAGAGCGCCCGGAAGGCTGTCATGCGGCTCGGCATGGATCCAGTGCCCGTCCTCGGCGAGGCGATATTGCCTGAGCGGATTGACATCAAGCAGACGGGCGCCAGCGGCCGAAAGGGCGACAACCTCGGCGGTCGTCAGGGCGGCTATCCCCGCGGGGGGCGCGGGGATCGGGGCGCGGTATTGCGTCAGCCGATAGCCGCTCGACGGATCGAAAAGCGCCGTGTCGGCCCCCGCCGCGCCCGCCAGCACAAGCAGAAGCGCGACCCGGGAACAGATGGCAATAACCCCGGGATGATTTGGCAATTCCTGTTTCCTTTCAAGGTATTAGACATTTTGACACTATACTTGAAACAGCCTGCCCGGCAACTTTGGGCAGGTCCGGCCTGCCGGGTCGATGGTCACCGGATCACCGTGAAAGGAAAACCTGCAGATGTCGCGCTTCCCCCTCTTCTCGCGTCTGTCAAGCCGCGTCGCAGCCCTTGTCCCGGCGCGGGCGGTGGCTGCGCGGCCCGGCGGTTCGCGGGGCTGACCGCCATGGCAGAGCTGCTCATGCATCTTTTGCCGGGGGGCGCCGAGGCTGCGGCGCAGTCCCGGGAGCTGACGCCCGAGGGGCAATCGGACCCGTTCGACAGCGGCATCTGGCCCTTGCACCGCAAGGAGTTTCTGGGGGATCCGACCGATTGGGCGAACGATCCGAAGGTCGTGCTGCTGGGCCCGCAGGCGGCCGAGAATGCCGCGCATGTCCCCTTCATCCTCGATGCCACGGCGCTTGCGTCGGGTGGGTCCCGGGTCGCGCGGATCGTGGTGACCATCGATTACAGCCCGATCCCGGTCGCGCTGACCTTCTGGCCGGGAAGGGCGTTGCCGCTTTTGGGGTTTGGCGTGAAATACGAAGGTTCGGGCCCGCTGCGCGCCTCGGCCGAACGGCAGGACGGCAGCTGGCGCATGGCGGCGCGGTTCGTCTCGGCGATCGGCGGCGGGTGCACGACGCCTGCCGCCGCGCATGGGCGCCCGGACTGGCAGGAGGGCTTTGGCGAGATGCGGGCGCGGTTCTGGCCGGACACCGGTCGGCTGCGCGTCTGGCTGCGCCATCCGCAGGATACGGGATTGGCCGCGGGGATCGCCGCCCATCATCTGACCGAGATGGTCCTGTCGGATCCCGCGGGCGAGATTGCCCGGCTCGAGCTGCATCAACCGGTCGAGGAGAACCCGGCCTTCACCTTTCAGCTGCCCCCGGGCCTCACCGCCCCGCTGACGATCCGGGCGCGTGACACGATGGGATACCGTTTCGACGGCGTGGTGGCGGCATGACGGGCGGCACAAGGATCCGACGGCGCAGCCTGATGCTTGCCGGGGTTGCGGGGGCGGCGGCCCTTGCCCTGCCGCGGCCCGCGCAGGCGCAGGCGAAAGCGCGGGGCGATTACGGCTTCGCCCCGGTGCAGGTCGCGCCCGGGGTCTGGCTGATCGAAGGCGCACGCCAAAGCCTGAGCCCCGCGAACGGCGGGGCGATTGCCAACATCGCCCTGCTGGAGACGCCGCAGGGGGCGATCGTCATCGACACCGGGTCGACGGCGCGGATGGGGGCAGAGATCCGGGCCTTTGCCGATCAGCGCCTGGGCGGGGTGGTCACGACGCTCATCACGCATCATCACCCCGATCACTGGTTCGGGAACGCGGCCTTTGCCGATGCGCCCCTGCTGTCGCTGGGCGCGACGGCGCTTGCCGCGCGCGCGAATGCGCAGGGCTATTCCGACGCGCTTTATGCGCTGCTCGGGTCCTGGATGTCGGGGACGACGCCGGTGCCCCCTGCCCCCCGCATCGAGACCGGGCGGCAGGTCATCGCCGGACGGGGGCTGCGGCTCTTGCCGCTTTGCGGGCACACGCAGGCCGATCTTGCCATCCTGGACGAGGCGACGGGAACGCTGATCGCCGGGGATCTGCTTTTCCTCGATCGGGCGCCCAGCCTGCCCGATGCCGACCTGACCCTGTGGCAGGCAAGCCTTGCGCAGCTGGGCGCCCTGTCCCCCGCGGGGACGATCCCCGGACACGGCCCCTATCACCGCTCGCTTGCGGCCCTCACGCAGACCCGCGCCTGCCTTGCCGCCAACGATGCGCGTCTTGCGCAGGCCGCGGCACTGGGGCTGAGCCCGGCAGAGGCGATGGCGGCCGGTCCGGTGCCGGAATTCGCAAGGCTCGGGGCCAATCCCGAGGAATATCACCGCTCCGTCAGCCAAAGGTGGAGCAGCTACGAAGACCGCGCGCTGAGGAAGATCCGCGCCGCGTGACCCCCGGCGGCCCGGTCCGCCCGACGCATTCAAGGAGGAGAGAAGGATGAAACAGCTGTTCAAGACCACCGTCGCCGGTCTCGCGCTGGTGGCGATGTGCTGCCTGCCGGTGCAGGCCGATGACGTCACCTGGGACGACATCATGCGGGACCATGAAACCACCGATGACGTGCTGATGTATGGCATGGGCAACAATGCGCAGCGCTGGTCGACGCTCACCCAGATCAACGCCGACACGGTGAAACACCTGCGCCCGGCCTGGGCCTTTTCTTTCGGGGACGAAAAGCAGCGCGGTCAGGAAGCGCAGGCGCTCGTGCATGAGGGCGTGATCTACATCACCGGCTCCTACAGCCGGATGTGGGCGCTGGATGCCAAGACCGGCAAGCGGCTGTGGAAGTTCGAGGCGCGTCTGGCCGAGGACATCCGCCCCTGCTGCGACGTGGTGAACCGCGGCGCGGCGATCTATGGCGACAAGGTCTTCTTCGGCACGCTGGATGCGTCGATCTACGCGCTGGATCGCAAGACCGGCAAGGTCGTCTGGCGCAAGAAGTTCGGCGATCACAAGGTCGGCTACACGATGACCGGCGCGCCGACCATCGTGAAGGACAGGGAAACCGGCCGGGTCATGCTGATCCACGGATCGTCGGGCGACGAGTTCGGCATCGTCGGCAAGCTTTACGCCCTCGATCCCGAGACCGGCGAGGAAATCTGGATGCGTCCCTTCGTCGAGGGTCACAAGGGCAGGCTGGCCGGTGCCGACAGCACCACGACCGGCGATCCCGAGGCCCCGTCCTGGCCGATGAACGAGGCTGGCACCGACAAGAAGGAATCGTGGTATCACGGCGGAGGTGCGCCCTGGCAATCGGCCAGCTACGACCCCGAAACCAACACGATCATCGTCGGCACCGGCAACCCGGCGCCGTGGAACACCTGGGAGCGTTCCGAAGGCACCAATTTCAGGGACTTCGACTCGCTCTACACCTCCGGTCAGGCCTATGTGAACCCGACCGACGGCGCCTTGATCGGCTTTTACCAGCATACGCCCAACGATGCCTGGGACTTCTCGGGCAACAATGAACTCGTGCTCTTCGACTTCACCGACAGGAACGGGCAAAAGCACCGCGCCGCAGCCCATGCGGACCGGAACGGGTTCTTCTATGTGACCGACATCGACAAGCTGTCGGACCGCAACGGCGGCCCGATCAACCGGCCCAAGGCGCTTCTGAACGCCTTCCCCTTCGTCGACAACATCACCTGGGCCAAGGGGATCGACCTTGAAACCGGCCGTCCGATCGAGGTCGATGGCCGGCGTCCGCCGCTGCCTGCGGAAGGCGAGACCAAGGGGGCCACGATCGAGGTCTCCCCGCCTTTCCTCGGCGGCAAGAACTGGAACCCGATGGCCTACAGCCGGAACACCGGCCTTTTCTACGTCCCGGCCAACCACTGGAGCGAGGATTACTGGACCGAGAAGGTGACCTACAACGCCGGGGCCGCTTATCTGGGCCAGGGCTTCCGCATCAAGCGGATGTACAAGGACCACATCGGCGCGCTGCGCGCCTTCGACCCGGCCACCGGCGAGATGAAATGGGAACACAAGGAGGAATTCCCGCTTTGGGCCGGGGTTCTGGCAACGGCGGGGGATCTGGTCTTCACCGGCACCTCGAATGGTTTCGTGAAAGCCTTCCACGCCAAGACCGGCGCGCAACTGTGGGAGTTCAACACCGGCTCGGGCATCGTGTCCCAGCCCGTGACCTGGGAAATGGACGGAAAGCAATACCTTGGCATCGCCTCCGGCTATGGCGGGGCGGTCCCGCTCTGGGGCGGCGACATGGCGGCGCTGACCACCCAGGTCAGCCAGGGGGGGTCGTTCTGGGTCTTCGAGATCCCGGACGAATTGCTGGCAAGCGCGAAGTGAGGCAACGGGGGCGACGCAAGCCGCCCCCAGCATGGAGAGAGTGACATGAAATTCATCGAAGCCATCTTGGCCGCGGCCTGTCTGTCCGCAACCTGCCTTGCCATGCCGTCCCGGGCCGCCGAGCCGGAGGCCGGGCCGCGCGTGACCGAGGCGGGCACCTTTCCGATCATTCACGATACCGAAGCGCCGCGCCCGGACCCGCTGGTGATCAACGGATGCACGCTGAAGCCGAAGGCCGATTGTCCCGGCGTCGATCTCAGCCAGGCCGACCTGCGGGGCATCGTGCTGTCGGGGGCCAACCTGCGCGGGGCAAAGCTGACCCGCGCCAATCTTTACAATGCCACGCTCAAGGGGGCGGATCTCTCCGGTGCCGACCTGCGCGGGGCGACGCTGACCAAAAGCCACATGCAGGGGATGCAGGCGCGCGGGGCGGACCTGACCGGCGCCAACATGGACTTCGCGCGGCTGGCCGGGGCGCATTTCGAAGGCGCCAACCTGACCGCCATTTCCATGGAGGCCGCCTGGGCCCCGAAGATCCGGTTGGTCGGGGCGACGATCAAGGCCTCGAACCTGCAGGAAGCCAAGTTCAACGAGGCCGATCTGGGCAAGGCGATCATGGAAGGCAACATCATCCGCTACGCGATCTGGCAGGGGGCACATATGGAGAATTGCACCGGGTGTCCCTTCGACTGGTGACAGGCGCGTTTTTGGCCGCCCTTGGGTCTCCTCCCGATGCGGCGGCCAAATCCCTCGCGGCGGGGCTGCAGACCTGCCGCGAGATCCCTTCCGACACCGCGCGGCTCGCGTGTTACGACCGGCTTGCGGTGCCCGATCCGGGCGAGGTTTTCATCGGCAGGGGCAACGGGATCACGCCCGCTTTCGAAGTTGCGGCCCCCCGCCTGATGCGGTTCGAAAGCGCCGATGTGATCATGGTGATCTACCTGCTCGATGCGGCGGACCGTGTCGTGCAGAACCTGCATCTCGGGGGTGCGGGCGGCGGCGAATACCTGATCGAGACGCCCGGGCGGTATCATGTGCAGGTCAACGCCACGGGCGGCTGGCGCATAGACCTGGCGCCGCCCGTGCCATGAGACCTCCCCCTGCCAAAGTCGTATCGCCCGCCCGCCGCCCCTGGGTTAGCCTCGCATGACCGCCGCCAGAGCCAGGACCGCGGTCGATGGGAGGAGAGATGGCACATCCCTTGCGAATGGCCTCCGGCCAGGCGGGCGATCTTTGCGCGCCGCTTCCGCGCTGCGGGCTGGTGATTGATGATCACCCGATGATTCACCTCGGCTGTCGGCAGATGCTGGCCGACGCCGGGTTCGACGAGATCCTGACCGCCAGTTCCGCCGAGGAAGGCCTCGCCCTGGCGCGCAGCCGCCAGCCGGATCTGGCGGTGCTCGATCTCAACCTCCCGGAGGCGGGCGGGATGGAGAGCATCGCGCCGCTGCTGCGGGCCTGCCCGGGGCTGCACATTCTCGTCTTCACGATGAACGACCGCCCCGCTTTTGCGGCGCGCGTGCTGGAACAGGGGGCGCATGGCTTCCTGTCGAAGAACGCCCCGCCCGCCAGTTTCCGCGCCGCCGTCGCCGCGATCACGCGCGGCGAGGTCTGGCTTGACCACGACACGGCGATGCGCCTTGTGACGCGGCGCGGCCTGACCGCGGAGAGCCCGCTTGCCGGGCTGACACCGCGGGAACGCACCGTGCTGTTCCGGCTGGGGGACGGGCTCGACCTGACGCGGATCGCCACAGAGCTGAACGTCAGCTACAAGACGGCGGCCAACACCAGCGCGGCCCTGAAAAGGAAGCTGGCGGCGCGCGGCCTGAACGACCTCATCCGCATCGCCATCGAGAACGCCGGGGAGCGGTCGCTGTGAGATGTCATCAGGTTGTTCCCCCTTTCGATGGGGGACGGGCCGTCGCCTGCGGACTGCGGTCTTGATGCGCCGAACCGGTCACCCATCGTCGCTGCCCATGGCGCAGCTTCGAGGCGGTGGATAGGCAACGCTGGAATGGGTCGACGGGTTCAACAACCGCCGCCTGCTCGAGCCGATCGGGACCATTCCGCCCGCCGAGGCAGAAGCAAACTTCCATGCTGCTTTGGAAACTGAAGCCATGGCCGCGTCACCAACCCAAATCAGCCTCCGGCAAACCCGGGGCGGTTCCGGTTTCCGCCCGTTGCGAGGGGGATGGCTCTTTCTTGCCTAACGAAAGATCCGGTGCAGCGCCGCGCAGTCGATGGCGCGGCAGATCTTGCCGGGCGGGTTCACCGTCGCCACGTCTTCGCCCGCCACAAGCGCATTGATCACCGCTTCGTCCACCGCCTCGACCGCGGCCTGATAGATCGGGTCGAGATGTTCGGGGTTGAGTTCGGTCACCGTCCGCAGCTTTTCGGTCCGTGCCGCCATCGGCTGCGGATTGGCGGTTGAAAACGCGAGGAAAATATCCCCCGAACTGTTGCCTCCGACCGTGCCCGAACGGCCAATCCCCAGCGCCGCGCGTTTGGCCAGCGCGCGCAGCGACAGGGCAGACAGCGGTGCATCGGTGGCAAGGATGACGATGATCGAGCCGGTCTCGGTCTCGATCAGCCGGTCTTCGGTCAGGATCTGGCCGACCGGCTTGCCCAGCACCGAAAGCCAGGGCCGGAGGCCGAAATTCGCCTGCACGAGCGCCGCCACCGTCCAGTCGCCGCCCACCGAAACCCGGCGCGAGGCGGTGCCGGTGCCGCCCTTGAATTCATAGGCGATCATGCCGTTGCCGCCGCCGCTCGAGCCCTCGGCCACCGGGCCGGGCGCGGCGGCATCGAGCGCGGCGCGGGCGTGACCCGGCGTCACGGCCAGCCGGGTGATGTCATTCAGCACGCCGTCATAGGTTTCCGCCACCACCGGCATCGCCCAGGCATGGGCGCGGAAATGCGCGGGCCAGCTCTCGATCATCCATTGCACGGCGGCGGTATGGCAGGCGCCCACCGCATGGGTGTTGGTGATCAGGACCGGGCCAAGGAAATAGCCCGCATCGTCGATCCAATGCGTGCCGGTCATCTCGCCATTGCCATTGAGCGCATAATGCCCGGCCATGACCGGCACCGGCTCGGGCGCCCGCCCGCGCGGCAAGATCGCGGTGACGCCGGTGCGCAGGCTTTGCGCCGGGTCGGTCAGGGTGCAAAAGCCGACCTCGACGCCGGGAACGTCGGTGATCGCGTTGCAGGGGCCGGGGGTGCCCGGAAACGGCAGGCCCAGATCGCGGGCGCGGGGTTTGGTCATGGGTCAGCTCCGATCTTGCCGCGCGCGCAGCCACAGCCCGAGGGCCGCGACCAGCATGGAGGCAAGGATGATGAGGGTTGCGATGGCATTGATCTCGGGCTTCACGCCGCGCCGGATCATGCCGAAGATGTAGATCGGCAGGGTCTGCGAGCCGGTGCCGGAGATGAAATAGGTGATCACAAGATCATCCATCGAGATGATGAAGGCCAGAAGCGCGCCGCCCAGCAGTCCGGGGGCCAGTTGCGGCAGCGTCACCTTGCGAAAGGTCGTCCAGGCATTGGCGCCCAGATCGGCCGAGGCTTCCTCAAGCGCCGGGTCAAGCCCGGCCAGCCGCGCCTGCACGGTGATGCAGACATAAGACGTCAGGAAGGTGCATTGGCCAAGCACGATGGTCAGGAGCGAGAGCCTGAGGCCGATCGTCGAGAAGAAGATCAGAAGCCCGATGCCCAGCACGATATCGGGCATCATGATCGGCAGCATCAGCCCGCCCGTGTAAAGCGGTTTGGCGCGAAACTGAAACCGCGCCAGCGCAAGGGCGAGCGAGGTGCCGAAGAGGGTCGAGATCACCGTGGTCGAACCGGCGACGATCAGCGAGTTTTTCAGCGCCGCCAGCAGTTGCGGCGTGCTTTCGATGTAGATGCCGCGGTTTTGCGCATCAAGCGCGGGCGTGCCAAGGCCCAGCAGGCCACGATACCAGTCGAGCGTAAATCCGTCCCAGATCAGCATGTTGACCGGGTTGGCGTTGAAGGAATAGCCGATGATGACAAAAAGCGGCACGTAAAGGAAGGCAAAGAAGCCCAGCGCGAACAGCGTCAGGAAAGGACGTTTCATGCCGCACCCCCCGCCTTTTTCGCCCGCGTCGCAAAGATCGTCAGCGCGCCCAGCACCACCGCCATCACCACCATGGCAAGCGCCGAGCCAAAGGGCCAGTTGCGCGAGGACAGGAATTGCTGCTCGATCAGGTTGCCGGTCATCAGCCCCTTGGCGCCGCCCAGAATGTCCGGCACGATGAAATTGCCGACGGCCGGGATGAAGACGATCACCGATCCGGCGACGACCCCGGGCAGCGTCATCGGGAAGATCACCTTCAGAAACGTCTGCCAGGGATTCGCGCCCAGATCGGCCGAAGCCTCGATCAGCGCGGCATCCAGCGTGTCGATGGCGGCGAAAAGCGGCAGGAACATGAAGGGCAGGAAGATATAGACCATGCCCAGCACCACCGCGAAGGGGGTGTAAAGCAGGTCGAGCGGGTCCGAGATCAGCCCCGTCGCCAGCAGCACGGTGTTCAGAAGCCCCGAGGGTTTCAGGATCAGAAGCCAGGCGTAAAGCCGCACGATCAGGCTGGCAAAGAAGGGCAGCGCGATCAGGAACAGAAACAGCATCCGCCAGCGTTGCGGCAGCTTCGCGACCCAGAAGGCGACCGGATAGCAGATCGCAAGGCACAGCAGGACGGTCGTCAAGGCGAGACCAAGCGAGCGGGCAAGGATCTGCAGATAGACCGGCTCGAACACCTCGTCGATGCCATCGGCCCAGCCGAAGATGCGCCCGTAGTTCCAGTGATAAAAGGCCCAGTCCACGCCGCCGTAAAGCCCGGGCGTCAGGACGGAATAGACCGCGATGGTCAGAAGCGGGATCAGGAAGAAGACCCCGAGGAAGAGCGTCACCGGGCCGAGCAGGCCCCAAAGATGCAGCCGGTCGCGGTGGGTCATGCGGGCTCCTCCATCACATGCACCAGCGCCGGATCGCAGCCAAGCCGCACCGGTTCCCCCGGCTGCGGCAGGGCCGCGGTGTCGCGCGCGATCACGCTGATCTCGGGGCCGCCCGCCAGCGCGACGCGCAGATGCCGGTCCGCCCCCATGAAATCGGCGCGCAAAAGCGTGCCCGTCAGATCGCCCGCGCCCAGCGTGATATCGGTCGGGCGCATCACCGCGGTGACAGTGCGGCCAGGTTCCAGCCCCGCCGCCTCGACCCGAAGCCTTTGCCCGCCGGGCAGCGACAGCATCGCCTGCGGCCCCGAGACACCCTCGACCCGGGCAGGCAGAAGGTTCGTCTCGCCAATGAATTCCGCGACGAAGCGGGTTTTCGGATGGCGATAGATCTCGCGCGGGGGGGCGGCCTGTTCGACCTTGCCCGCGCGCAGGACGACGATGCGATCGGACATCGTCAGTGCTTCTTCCTGATCATGGGTGACGAAGACGAAGGCGATGCCAAGCCGGTGTTGCAGATCCTTCAGCTCGAACTGCATCTGCTGGCGCAGGTTGCGATCAAGCGCCGAGAGCGGCTCGTCAAGCAGCAGAAGCCGCGGTTTCGCGACGATCGCCCGGGCCAGCGCCACCCGTTGCCGCTGCCCGCCCGAGAGTTGCGCCGGGCGGCGGCTGCCAAGCCCCGTCAGCCCGACCTTTTCCAGCGCGACGGCCACCTCGGCCTCGCGCTCAGCCCGCGGCGCGCCCTGCACTTCAAGCGCATAGCCGACGTTGCGGGCCACGCTCATATGCGGGAAAAGCGCGTAGGACTGAAACACCGTGTTCACCGGGCGGCGATGCGGCGGCAGGCCGGAGAGATCGGCGCCGTCCAGGCGGATCACCCCCTCGTCAAGATCTTCGAACCCGGCAATCGCGCGCAAAAGCGTGGTCTTGCCGCAGCCCGAGGGGCCAAGCAGGGTGACGAATTCGCCTTCGTCCACCGCAAGATCGACCCCGTCGAGCGCGGCGAAGCTTTTGCCCTCGGGGGTGGTGAACAGCCGTCGCGCCGCGCGGACGTCAAGAAGTCGGGACCGGGACATCGGATCACTGCGCCGTGCGGATCGCGTTCCAGGCGCGGTCGTAAAGCTTCAGCGCCTTGCCCAGATCGGCAAAGATCTGCAGCCGCGCCATCGTCTCGGCGGGCACGTTGATGTTCGGGTTCGACTTGATGAAATCGGGCGTCAGGTCATTTGCCGGGCGGTTCGGCGTGCCGTTGAACTGCTGCGAGACGTTCAGCGCGGCGATCTCGGGGCGCAGGTAGAACTGCAGGAATTTCTGCGCCGCGGCCTTGTGCGGCGCGTCCTTCAGCACGCAGATGTTTTCCTGATACATCGTCGCGCCTTCCTTCGGGATGATGTATTTGATCTCGGGATGATCGACGAAGAACATGTTGCCGCCGACGAAGTAATGCGCGGCCGCCACATCGCCCGAGAGCAGCAGCGGCATCGATTCATAGGTGAAGGCGGTCACCTCCGCCTTGTGCGCGGTGACGTAATCGGCGGCCTCTTTCAGCTCGGCCGGATCGGTCGAATTGACCGAATGGCCGGTCATGATCAGCCCCATGCCCAGCACCTCGCGCATGTCATCCAGAAGCGTGATCTTCTGGCCGGTCTTTTGCGGAATGGCGAAGAAATCCTCCCATCCCGTGATCGGGCCGGTCACCTTTTCGTTGTAGAAGATGCCGACCGTGCCCCAGGCATAGGGCAGGCAGTAGCTGCTTTGCGGGTCTTCCATTGATCGCAGGAAGGCCGGGTCGATATTGGCAAAGGCCGGATCGGCGTTGATGTTGGTCTGTTCCAGCAGGTCAAGCTTCACCATGATGTCCTGCATCCAGACCGAGGGGAAGACGATGTCATAGCCCGCAGCCCCCGCCTGGATCTTCGCCAGCATCTCCTCGTTCGCCGCATAGGTGTCGAGCGTGACCTTGATGCCGGTTTCCTCGGTGAATTTCGTCAGCACGGCGGGGTTGATGTAGTCGCCCCAGTTGTACAGCGCGAGGGTCTCCTCGGCCCGGGCAGCCGTGCCCGCCACAAGGCAGGACAGGGCAAGGACGATGGCCTTTTTCATGATAGTGATCTCCCTGATGGCGCGATGCGCCGAGTCTTGTTCTGATTATGGTAGAATGCTAACATTGATACGAAATGACGCAAGTATCATCATGAATGACCGTTCCGAGCCCCAATCCCCCTCGCCGCTTTTGCTGCGTTTGCAGGCAGTCGAGGGGTCACTGACCAAATCCGAGGCAGTTCTTGCGCAATGGCTGACGCGGAACGAAGCCGCGCTGGGCCTTGAGACCGGCGCGACGATCGCGGCGAAGACCGGGATGAGCGAGATCACCGTCAGCCGCTTTGTGCGGCGGCTGGGCTATCGCGGCATGGCGGCGCTGAAAGAGGATCTGCTGGAACGGGGCGCGGCGCAGTTGCCCGGCGCCGATCTGGGGCTGCGGCTTCTGGATGGCGAGATGGGCACGCTCCTTCGCCGCGATGCCGAGGCGGTGCTGGCGCTCGCCGCCCAGGTGGCACGGCCGGAATGGGCCGAGGCGGTGGCGGCGATCCATGGCGCCGACGAGGTTTTCGTCACCGGCTTTCAGACGGTGAAGGGGGCGGCGGCGGATTTCGCGCGGCGCCTCTCGATCCTGCGCGACAGGGTGCGCTTCGTCGCGGCGCATGACTCGGGTCTCGCCGAATGGCTGCCGTCCGACCCGGCCGAGAGGCGCTGCCTGATCCTGATCGACATCGTCCCCTATGCGCGCGAGGCCGAGCCGCTGGTGCGGCTGGCACGGGCGCAGGGGATGGCGGTCGTGGTGCTGACCGACGAGCTGAACACCTGGGCGGCCGTTCTGACGCCGCATGTGTTCTTTGTCAGCTCCAAGGCCCATGCCTATGTCGAAAGCTCGGGGCCGCTCGCCTCGCTTCTGAGCCTCGTCACCCATTCCGTCGCGGCCCAGGACCCCGCCCGCGCCAAGGCCCGCCTGGCCGCCTGGCCCGCGCTGCTGCGCGAACTGGCGCTGTTCTGACGGGACGCAAGCTCACTTCGGGTCTGTGCCCCCGCGCGGGGTGGACGCTTCATGCACGACTCGACTGACCTGCTGGCGGGCTGCGATCCTGCAATGAGCGACGGCGCCGCACGACGGTGATGATCCGCATGCGGCAGCGCGTATTCGAGGCGACCGTGGCCGCGGAATTTCGCACGCTGCACCGGGACCTGATCGGCTGTTTCGACGAGAAGGCCGATCACCTGATCGCTGATGCGATGCGCGGCGACGGCAACGATGAGACCCTGGAGCAACGCCAGATCGGCAGGTGAAAGACCGCCCTGCCCGTCCTGCGGTCAGGGATCGCGACCCATCGCCGGATTTCGGGCGTGAGGGTCGGAATCGCTCCCCCCGACGGATCAAACTCAGCCCGATGAAAGCGCAAACTGGCCCTGCGCGGGCCCTTGCCCCGCGCCCCCAGATACGGAAAGGGCGCCCGCAAGGCGCCCCATCTGCAGATTCCGGTGAAAACTCGTGCCGCTACGGTGAGAAGGCGAGTATCTTCTACAGCCTCAATGCGTCCAGTTCGCCCGCCGGTTCGTCGCGAAATTCTCGCCGTAGCCCATCGGACGGATGTTGACCTTGCGCTTGTGACCCTCGGTCACCGTGTAGTCCAGACCGCGCGCCTTCGCGAAAGCCTCCGCCGCCTCGCGGCTGTCGAACTTCAGACGCACCTGCGCCTGGGTGTCATCCGTCCCCGTCCAGCCCATCAGCGGGTCCAGATTGCGGGCGTCCGCCTGCAGGAAATCGAGATGCCAGAGCTTCGTTTTCGCCTGACCGGATTGCATGGCATTGCGGGCCGGTTGGTAGATGCGTGCGCGCATGGGATCCCCCTTTGTCTTGCCCCAGTCCTAGGCCGATCCGGGGAAAAATTCAAGCTCTGCATACAATGGTGTGCCGTCAGCGGCCCGATCCGGCGCGGCTTCGGGATCTGCGGGAAGGGGTGCTACCGGCCGGGCTTGGGGAGCGAGGGGTGGGGGTGGTGCCCCGGCCGGTAGCCAATCGCTGCTTGCCTGAACAATATGAGAACTTCCGCGCGCAAAAGCAAGCACAAACTATCCATAAGGTCATGTTTTCCATCAGAAAAATGCGCCTCCCCCTTAACCTTCGCTTAACATCTGCAGCAATCCCTTGAAAGAGAACGAAAAGGGACCGACATTGGGGCGGATCAAGGAGGCCCCATGCCCCACAACAACACCGACCGCCCCACCCCGCGCCCCGAGGTTCTGACCCGTCCGAAGCTTGAGGGCGGCAAGCGATTCGTGATGAAGAGCGAATTTTCCCCCGCGGGCGACCAGCCGACGGCGATTGCGGAGATCTCGAAAGCCGTGCTGGCGGGCGAGCGCGATCAGGTGCTTTTGGGCGCCACCGGCACCGGCAAGACCTATACGATGGCCAAGGTGATCGAGGCGACGCAGCGCCCGGCGATCATCCTTGCCCCCAACAAAACCCTGGCCGCGCAATTATACGGCGAATTCAAGGGCTTCTTTCCCGACAACGCGGTCGAGTATTTCGTGTCCTATTACGATTACTACCAGCCCGAGGCCTATGTCGCCCGCACCGACACCTATATCGAGAAGGAATCGATGATCAACGAACAGATCGACCGGATGCGCCACTCGGCCACCCGGGCGCTTCTGGAACGCGACGACGTGATCATCGTCGCCTCGGTCAGCTGCATCTATGGCATCGGCTCGGTCGAGACCTATTCGGCGATGACCCAGGATCTGAGCGTCGGCGGCCTGTACGAGAGCCGCAAGTTCCTCGCCGATCTGGTGGCGCAGCAATACAAGCGCCTCGATGCCGCCTTTCAGCGCGGTTCGTTCCGGGTCAAGGGCGACACCGTCGATCTCTGGCCCGCCCACCTGGAGGACCGCGCCTGGCGGTTTTCCTTCTTCGGCGAGGAGCTGGAGGCGATCATCGAATTCGACCCGCTCACCGGCGCCAGGACCGACAGTTTCCAGCAGATCCGCATCTATGCGAACAGCCACTACGTCACCCGCCGCCCCACCCTGCAGCAGGCGACGAAATCGATCCGGATCGAGCTGGCACAGCGGCTCAAGCAGCTCCATGACGAGGGCAAGCTGCTCGAGGCGCAACGGCTGGAACAGCGCACCAACTTCGATCTGGAAATGCTCGAGGCGACCGGCGTCTGCAACGGCATCGAGAATTACTCGCGCTATCTGACCGGCCGCGCCCCGGGCGAGCCGCCGCCGACGCTGTTCGAATTCATCCCCGACACCGCCATCGTCTTTGCCGATGAAAGCCACGTCACCGTGCCGCAGATCGGCGGCATGTATCGCGGCGACTACCGGCGCAAGTTCACGCTGGCCGAACATGGCTTCCGGCTGCCCTCCTGCATGGACAACCGGCCGCTGAAATTCGAGGAATGGGATGCGATGCGGCCGCAATCGGTCTTCGTCTCGGCCACGCCTGCGCCCTGGGAGCTGGAACAGACCGGCGGCGTCTTCACCGAACAGGTGATCCGGCCGACGGGGCTTTTGGACCCGGAGGTGGAAATCCGCCCGGTCGAGACGCAAGTGGATGATCTGCTGGACGAAATCCGCAAGGTCGCGGCGCGGGGGCTGCGCGTTCTGGTGACGACGCTGACCAAGCGCATGGCCGAGGATCTGACCGAATATCTGCACGAACAGGGCATCCGGGTGCGCTACATGCATTCCGACATCGACACGATCGAGCGGATCGAGATCCTGCGCGATCTGCGTCTGGGCGCCTTTGACGTGCTGATCGGCATCAACCTTCTGCGCGAGGGGCTCGATATTCCCGAATGCGGGCTGGTGGCGATTCTCGATGCCGACAAGGAGGGGTTCCTGCGCTCGGAAACCTCGCTGATCCAGACCATCGGGCGGGCGGCGCGGAACGCCGACGGGCGGGTGATCATGTATGCCGACCGCATCACCGGGTCCATGCAACGGGCGCTGAACGAAACCAACCGGCGGCGCGAAAAGCAGATCGCCTACAACCTGGAACACGGGATCACGCCGCAGACCGTGCGCAAGAATGTCGAGGACGTGCTGGCCGGGCTTTGGGCGGGCGACACCGACATGGCGCGCGTCACCGCCAAGGTGGAGGGGCCGGCGGTCGGTTCGAACCTTGCGGCGCATCTGGAGGCCCTGCGCACGAAGATGCGCAAGGCGGCCGAGAACCTCGAATTCGAAGAGGCGGCCCGGCTGCGCGACGAGGTGAAGCGGCTCGAAGCGGTGGAGCTGGCGGTGGCCGACGATCCGCTGGCGCGGCAATCGGCGGTCGAAGAGGCGGTCGAGGCCGCGACCCAGGCCAAGGGCCGCTCCACCGCCGGGCGGCCGGGGCAGCGCGGCGGGGTGAAGGGGCCGAAGAAGCGCTAGCCCCCTGCCCTAGCGGCCGACGCTGACATAGCCCTCGAAGCCCGCCTTTTTCGCATCCCTGGCGGAATAGATGTTGCGCAGATCGGCCATGCGCGGCGTCGTCATCTTTTTCGCCAGTTTCTTCAGATCGAGGGCACGGAATTCGTTCCACTCGGTCAGAAGCACGACACAATCGGCCTTTTGCACCGCCTTGTAGGCATCGTCCATCCAATGCACGCCGGGCAGCATCTGCTGCGCCTCGCGCAGGCCCTGCGGATCGACGGCGCGCACCTTGGCCCCCGCCCCGATCAGCGCGGGCACGATCGTCAAGGACGGCGCGTCGCGCATGTCATCTGTGTTGGGCTTGAAGGTAACCCCCAGAACGGTAATGGTTTTTCCATTCACCGAGCCGTCGCACAGATCGACGATCTTGTCGATCATCCGCCGTTTCACCTCGTCATTGACCTTGATCACCGTCTCGGTGATCTGCATCGGCACGGCATGATCCTGCCCCATCCGCGCCAAGGCCTGGGTGTCCTTGGGGAAGCACGAGCCGCCATAGCCCGGCCCCGCATGCAGGAACTTGTTGCCGATCCGGCCATCGAGCCCCATGCCGCGCGCCACTTCCTTGACATCGGCGCCGACCTTTTCGCACAGCCGCGCGATCTCGTTGATGAAGGTGATCTTCGTCGCCAGAAAGGCATTCGCCGCATATTTGATCATCTCGGCGGTTTCCAGATCGGTGTAGAGGATCGGGAATTCGCGCAGGAAAAGCGGCCGGTAGATCTCGCCCATCACCTCTTTCGCCCGGTCCGAGGAGACGCCGACCACCACCCGGTCGGGGCGCATGAAATCATCGATCGCCGCGCCCTCGCGCAGGAATTCCGGGTTCGAGGCGACGTCGAATTCCGCCTCCGGCCGGGCCTTCTTGATCACCTGGCGGACCTGACGGTTGGTGCCGACGGGCACGGTCGATTTCGTCACCACGACCGCATAGCCGGTCAGCGCGGCGGCGATTTCCTCGGCCGCGGCCATCACGTAGCTCAGATCGGCATGGCCGTCGCCGCGCCGCGTCGGCGTGCCGACCGCGATGAAGACCGCCTCCGCGCCATCGACCGCCGCCGCCAGATCGCCGGTGAAGGACAGCCGCCCCGCCGCCACGTTCTTTGCCATCAGCACATCAAGGCCGGGTTCGTAAATCGGCACCTCGCCGCGCATCAGGCGCTCGATCTTGCCGCAATCCTTGTCCACGCAAACGACATCATGCCCGAAATCCGAAAAGCAGACCCCGGAGACCAAACCGACATAGCCCGTGCCGATCATCGCAATCTTCATCTCAAATCCTCTCGCCGTGATGGCGCAAAATTCGATCCCCCGGGACGCGAAGTCAATCCACCCTTCGCCACGCTGCGGCGAAAGTTTGCAACCGTTCGAAAAACGGTGATTTTTCACGCCGCTTGCGGGGCCGCCCGGGCCCGATGCCGCTTTGCAGCATCCGCCCCGCCGCAAGGGGGTGCGAAAGTGCAACACTTTGTCCGACCCATGTGGAAGAGGTCCAGAATTCCCCTTTGCATTTAGCGGCTCATATGCTTTTCTCGCCATGATGCTGCCGGGCTTGGCGGCTCTCTACAGCAATGACGGAGATTGACATGAAAAAGATCGCTACCATCGCCCTGGCCCTCGGCCTCTCGGCTTCGACCGCTTTCGCTGGCGGCTACACCGCCCCGGTCGTCGAATCGACCCCGGTCGTCGCCGGCACCTCGTCGTCGAACGCCGGCATCCTGATCCCGGCTCTGCTGCTCGTCGGCGTTGCCGTGGCTGCCTCGTCGAACTGATTTCGACGATCAGGCTTGCCTGATACGGCCGGAAAGCTTGCGCTTTCCGGCCTTTTGCTTTGCGCCGACCGCCGCGCCGGACAAAGACCGATCCCCAAAGACCATCAGACGACAAAGGGGCGCCCCGCGGGGCGCCCCTTGTCCTGTCGGTCGCGCGGTGTCGCGCGGGATCAGTTGCGCAGCGATTGCAGGGTCAGATAGCCCAGCCGCGGCCCGATCCATTGCCGCGAGGACAGAACCGTGCCCGCCCCCGAGACGATATAGCTGTTGTCGAACGTGAAGCCGTAGCCCTCGCAATGCACGGCCACCGGCGTGCCCTCGAACCGCATCCCGGCGAAATCATAGCCGGTGGGCGCGGCGGTGCCGGTCCGGCAGTCCAACGGCAGCGGCCGCTCCTTGCCCAGCCCGTCCAGATAGCGCAGCTCGATCTTCAACGCGGTCGTGCGCCGCCCCTGCACCGCGCCGATCAGCGGCCCGATATCGGACGACATCAGATCGTTGCCAAAGCCGCGGGTGCCCGCCAGAATGCCGCCGCGGGTGATCACCCCCTGCCCCGAGGGCGAGAGCCAGGTCCGCATGCCGTTGTTCTCGCCGCGCAGCCCGAACACCGAGGTGGATTTCGTCGCCTCGAGCGAGACCAGCATCAGCGGCCCCGCATTCGCCGCCAGCGCCTCGCGCGCGATCTGCTGCGGATCGGGGGCCGCGCCCCTCGGCCCGCGGTGAACCAGCCCGCGCAGCAGCGCCTTGACCTCGGCCGTCGCCTCGCGCCCGGTTTCCAGACGGGTCTGATCCGTGCCGCAAGCCGCCAGCCCGGCAACAAGCGCCAGCGCGGCCATTCCGGCCCGACGCATCTTCGTCATCGCCAGAATCTCCCCCATTCGTTGTAAAGCGAGCCGGTCTGCGCGCCGTGGACGGTGTCGAACAACCGTCCGTCGATATCCAGCCGCGCGCCGCCGTCCCGTTGCAACGGACGGATCGTCGTCTTCAGCGTGTTGACCGAGGGCTTGCCGGTACTCCAGGCGACCGGAATCGTCAGCCGGATGCCCTTGTCGAACGAGCCCTCGCCATAATCCTCCGAGGACATGTCGGTGATCGTCGCAAAGGCGCCGACCTTCCAGCCGTTTTCGAACTGCCGGTCAAGCTCGATCGTGCCGCCCCAGTCCTGCGCCAGATAGCGGCCGACATGCAATTCGCCGACATAGCCGCGGCCGAAATCGTAATAGGCCGAGACATGGCCGGTGGCGGTGTCATAGTCCTGAAAGCCGAAATGCTGGTCGAAATCGCGCTGCTTCACCCAGTTCGCCTCGAGCCCCAGCGCCAGACGGCTGTCGACGGGCTTCCACAGCATTTCGCCCGAAACCCCGCCATACATCCGTTCCAGATAGCCCACCGTCAGCCGCGAAAAGACATTGGGCAGCGGCTGGCCGTAATGGCTGACGGTCAGATATTGCAGCGCCAGATCGCCCTCGCGCTGATATTCGACCAGATCCGAGCGCACATGCTGCACCACCGAGTCCGAAACCCGGGTGGAGTTATCAAGGTTGCCCGCCACCTTCTGCCGGACCAGGCCCGACATCACGAGGCCCGGCGCCAGTTCGAATTTCGCCGAAAGCTGGGCGCCGAAATCGGCGCGCAGCGGGTTGTCGGGGTCGAAGATCGAGGCCTCGGCATAGGGCGTCAGGCCCCAGCGGAAGCGCGGATAAAGATCGGCGGTGCGCACCTGCGCCGGATCATGCGCATCCGCCGCGGTGATCGTGGTCGAAGGCAGGATATCGAGCGCGCGGGTGTTTTCCAGCCGCTCCAGATCGCGGCGATGGAAGGTGACCGAGGAAATCGCCAGACCGCGTTCGACCGAGGTGATGGTGATCGTCTCGACCGAGGGCGGCAGGGCGCGGGTGGCGGTCCGGGCGGCATGGCCGATCGCCTGCGGCTGCGCGCCATAGGTCATGTTGCGGATGCGCAGCTCGGCCCGGGTCGCGGTCAGCGACATCGATTCCAGCACCTGCCCGTCCTTTTCAAGGGACTGCGCCAGCGCGCCCTGAATGGCGGGCTGCGCGGTCGGATCCTTGCTCCATTCCCCCGACCAGCCCAGCCGGTCGGCGGAGACGGGCGGGCGCGGCTGCACCGGCAGCGGCGCCTTTTCGATGCCGGAGGCAAAGGGCGGCTCCTGCGGGTTGATCGCGCGGGTGATCTGGAAGCCGAACTTGTCGCCATGCATGTAGAAGAACTGCATGTGGGTGAAGGCGCCCAGCTGGTAATCGGCGCCGATATTGACCGAGCTGCGCCGTTCCCAGTCGCCATTGGGCGGGCTGTCGGCGGTTTCCTTTTCATAGGCGTCCGAGGAATATTCCGCCTTCAGCGTCAGCCGGTCGGTCATCGCATAAGACAGGCCGAAGAAGGGCGCGACATCGCCGCGGAACCAGCTCTTGCCGTTGAATTCGCCGCCCAGCGAGCCGTAGTCATAGTCCGGCCGCGTCCCGATCGAGCCGATCGAGCCATGCGAGCCGAGCCGCCCCCAGCCCAGACCGCCCGAGACCCGCAGCCGGTCGCCAAAGCTTTTCGTGGCGACGATATATTCCGAGGAATAGACGCCGGTGCCGACGAAATCGTTCATCCCCACCGCGACGGCGGGCCGCCACCGCCCCTCCTCCAGCATCTGCCAGCGGATGTCGAAGGAGCGGTCGTAAAGCGCGGTATAGGCGCCGGTTTCCTTGTCGTTGTCGTCCTTGACCGGCATCAGCCCGGGCACGCGCGAATAGCGGAAGGCGCCGACCAGCGAGGGGGCGATCTGAAAGGTCAGCGTCGCGCGCGAGGTGCCGTCATCCAGCACGGTCAGGCCGATGCCCAATTCGCCATCGGGGAACATCTCGGCCGAGGGCATGTCGAGCACGCCGGGCATGCCGAAGGTGTTGCGCGTCTTGCCGACCAGCGGATCGGCCAGCGCAGGCGCCGCGCCAAGGGCCGCGGCAAGGACGACAAGGCTTGTGGCCGACAGCCAGCGGCCAAGGCCGGATTTTCCCTGTTGCGTCACGGGCGCAATCGCAGTCTGCACGAGGATCTCCCAAATCTTTTCCCCGTTATACCCGTTTTCCGTTTCGAGACGAGAGCGAAACGCAGCGATTGTGGCAGGAATGTGGGGGAATGGCAGGAAAGCCGCAACCTGTGGGGGATGCCGCCAAGGGTGGGGGCCCGGCGGTGCAAGACCGCCGGGCCTCGGGCTTACATGCAGGCGTCGAAAAGCGCGCGGGTGTTTTCGCGCGTCATCGGGGTCGGGTTGCCGCCGCAAGAGGGATCTTCCAGCGCCATCTCGGTCAGCATGTCCAGATCTTCCGGCTTCACGCCCATTTTCGTCAGCGTTTCCGGGATCTTGAGGCTGGCGTTCAGGGCCACGACCGCGGCGCGGAAGCCGTCAAACCCGCCCGGGATGCCGATATAGGCGGCGGCTTTCTCGATCCGCTCTTCGATGGCGGCGCGGTTGTAATCAAGCACCATCGGCATCACGCAGGCATTCGTCGTGCCGTGATGGGTGCCGTAAACCGCGCCCACCGGGTGGCTCAGCGAATGGATCGCGCCAAGACCTTTCTGGAAGGCCACGGCGCCCATCGCGGCGGCCGACATCATATGGGCACGGGCCTCGATATCCTGCGGGTCCTTGTAGACCTTGGGCAGGTTTTCAAAGACCAGCCGCATCCCTTCGAGCGCGATGCCCTGCGACATCGGGTGATAGAAGGGGCTGCAATAGGCCTCGAGGCAATGGGCCAGCGCATCCATGCCGGTCCCCGCGGTGATGAAGGCGGGCATACCCACCGTCAGCTCCGGGTCGCAGATGGTGACCGCGGGCATCAGTTTCGGGTGGAAGATGATCTTCTTCTTGTGGGTGACGGAATTCGTCAACACGCCCGCCCGGCCGACTTCGGACCCCGTCCCCGCGGTCGTCGGCACGGCGACGATCGGCGCGATTTTCGTCGCATCCGCCCGGGTGTACCAGTCGTCCACATCCTCCAGATCCCAGACCGACAGATCCGGCCGCTGATCGGCCATCAGCGCGATCATCTTGCCCAGATCCAGCGCCGAGCCGCCGCCGAAACAGATCACCCCGTCATGGCCGCCCGCCTTGTAGACGGCGATGCCCGCGGCCATGTTGCCCTCGTTCGGGTTCGGATCGACGTCCGAGAACACCGCCCGGCCCAGTCCGCCCTTGTCCATGACATCAAGCGCTTGGCGCGTGATCGGCAGGCTGGCCAGTGCCTTGTCGGTCACCAGAAGCGGCTTGGTGATGCCCACCGCCTTGCAGTGATCGGCCAGTTCGGCGATCCGGCCGCAGCCGAATTTGATCGGCGTCGGGTAGTTCCAGTTTCTGTTCGGAACGCTCATTTCGTCACCTTCTTCAGATGGTAGGATTTCGGCCGCGTGACCGAATGATAGCCAAGGGCCGACAGCGCCGCGCCGCGGCCGGTGTCCTTGCAGCCGGTCCAGCACAGGGCCGGGTCCAGATAGTCGCAGCGGTTCATGAAGACGGTGCCGGTCTCGATCCGCGCGCCGATGGCAGCCGCGCGCTCGACATCCTGCGTCCAAAGCGAGCAGGTCAGGCCGTAAGGGCTGTCATTCATCGCCGCGATGGCTTCCTCGTCGCCCGACACCGGCATGATGCCGACGACCGGGCCGAAGCTTTCCTCGCGCATCACCCGCATTTCGTGGTTCACATTCACCAGGATCTGCGGGGCGAGGTAAGCGCCGCCGTCATCTTCGGGGAAGAGCGCCGGGTCGATCAGCGCCACAGCCCCTTCGGCGATGGCTTCGGCCACCTGCTCGCGCACGACATGGGCGAAACGCTTGTTCGCCATCGGGCCAAGCGTCGTCGCCTGATCGAAAGGATTGCCCAGTTTCAAGGCCTTAACCCAGGCCACCGCCTTTTCGACGAAAGCGTCATAGAGGCTTTCATGGACATAGATCCGCTCAATGCCGCAGCAGCACTGACCGGCGTTGAACATCGCCCCGTCCATCAGGCTGTCGACGGCGGCGTCCAGATCGGCGTCCTCCATCACATAGCCCGGATCCTTGCCGCCCAGTTCCAGCCCCAGCCCGGTAAAGGTGCCCGCCGCGGCGCGTTCGATCGCCGCCCCGCCGCCGACCGAGCCGGTGAAGTTGACGAAATTGAAGGCGCGGTTTTGCAGCAGCTCCTCGGTCACGTCATGGGTCAGATAGACATTCTGGAACACGTCCTCGGGCACGCCCGCCTCGACAAAGGCCTCGACCAGACGCTCGCCCACCAGCATGGTTTGGGTGGCGTGTTTCAAAACGACGGTGTTGCCCGCGATCAGCGCCGGAACCAGCGTGTTGATCGTGGTGAGGTAGGGATAGTTCCACGGCGCGATGATGAAGACGACGCCCACGGGTTCGCGCGCAAGGGTACGGCGGAATTTCTCGCTGTCCTCGACCACGGTGGCCGCAAGGGTCTTTTCGGCGATCTCGGCCATGTAATTGGTGCGGTCATTGACGCCGCCGAATTCGCCGCCAAAACGCGTCGGGCGGCCCATCTGCCAGGCCAGTTCCTCGACCACGCGGTCTTTCATCTCGTTCAGCTTCGCCACCCCGGCCTTGACCAGCGCGATGCGGTCTTCAAGCGGCCGCGCCGCCCAATCGGGCTGCGCCGCCCGGGCACGCGCGGCAACCGCCTCGGCCTCGGCCAGCGTCAGCGCCGGGCGCTCCGCATAGACCCGCCCATCCACCGGCGAGATACATTGGATCATCTTCGTCATGTCGACCTTCCTTTGGGGCGCCTTCGCCCCCGTGAACCCGTTACGCCCGCTCGAAGCCGCGGTGCCGTTCCCAATCGGTCACGACGCGCAGGCTTTCCTCGATTTCCCAGCGCGCGGCGTGATAATAATGCTCCACCACCTCTGCCCCCAGCACGCGCGAGAGGAAAGAGGAATCCTTCAGCGCCTCGGCCGCCTCGATCAGCGAGCGCGGAATTTCCGGCGCGGTCTCGGACTGATAAAGATCGCCGTTCACCGGCTGGCCCGGATCGAGCATCTGTTCGATCCCTTCCAGCCCCGCCGCCAGAAGCGCCGCGCAGGCCAGATAGGGGTTCAGATCGGCGCCGCCGATGCGGCATTCGACGCGGACGGACTTGGTGTTCTCGCCGCAGATGCGATAGCCCGCGGTGCGGTTGTCCAGCGACCAGACCGCCTTTGTGGGCGCGAACATGCCGACGCAGAAGCGCTTGTAACTGTTCATGTAAGGCGCCAGGAACACGGCGATGTCGCGCGAAAACGCCAGCTGCCCGGCCAGGAAATGCCGCATCACCGCGCTCATCCCATGTTCGGCCGCGGGGTCGTGAAAGGCGTTCTTGTCGTCCTTCCACAGCGACTGGTGGATATGGCTTGAAGACCCCGCCTTGCGGTGATCGTATTTCGCCATGAAGGTGACACTGGCCCCGTGGCTTTGCGCGATTTCCTTCACGCCAAGCTTGATCAGGCTGTGCATGTCGGCGGTATCAAGCGCGTCCGAATATTTCGCGTTGATCTCTTCCTGACCGGCCTCGGCCTCGCCCTTCGAGCATTCGATCGGGATCCCCGCGCCATAAAGCTTGTTGCGGATGTCGCGCATGATTTTCTCATCCCGCGCCGAGCCCATCAGGTTGTAGTCCACGTTATAGCGCGCCATCGGCGTGGGCAGCGGATAGCCCGCGTCAAACAGCGCCGGAAAGCTTTCCTCGAACAGGAAGAATTCAAGCTCGGTCGCCATCATCACGTCAAAGCCCATGGCTTTCGCGCGTTCGATCTGCCGTTTCAAGACCGTGCGCGGCGCATGGGCAACCAGCTCATGCGTGTGATGATCCAGTACATCGCACATCACCAAAGCCGTGCCTGGCGCCCAAGGGATCCGTCGCAAGGTCGCCAGATCCGGCTTCATCACATAATCGCCATAGCCGCGCGACCATGAAGACGCCTTGTAGCCCGGCACGGTGATCATCTCCATGTCGGTCGCCAGCAGATAGTTGCAGCAATGCGTCTCCTCATGCGCGCTTTCCAGAAAATGCGCGGCGTGGAAACGCTTGCCCTGCAAGCGGCCCTGCATGTCGCAGAGGCAGGTGATGACAGTGTCGATCTCGCCCTTCGCGACGGCATCGGTCAGCGCGGCAAAGGTCAGGTTAGCGGGCATCTCTCTCTCCTATTCGGGCGGGGAAAGGGCCGGGGGTGCCCCGGCCCCACCGATCAGTAGCGATAGGGCACGCCGGCCTTGACCATCGTGTCGTTGTATTTCTTGATGATCTCGACCACCTTCGCCTTGAGCGGGCTCTCAGTGGCGATCTCGTCCCAGAATTTATGCGCGGCTTCCTCGATTTTCGCATAATCCTCGGGCGGAAGCGAGGTCAGCGTCATGTCGGCACCCTCGACGCGCAATTTCGCTTCGCCCGCCCAATACCACCACTGACGGCGGTAATGCGACTGGTCGAAACAGGTCTGCATCAGCTGTTGCAGATGCGGCGGCAGGGCGTTCCAGCGCTCCATATTGGCGAAGAAATGCCCGATCCAGGCGCCCGAGATGTTGTTGGTCAGGAAATAGGGCGCGACCTTCGACCAGCCCGCGGTGTAATCCTCGGTGATGCCCGACCAGGCCAGACCGTCCAGCTCGCCCGTCTGCAGCGCGACTTCGACATCTTCCCAGGGCAGCGTGACCGGGATGACACCGAACTGCGCCAGGAACCGCCCGGCGGTCGGGAAGGTGAAGACGCGCTTGCCCGACAGATCGGCGAGCGACTTCACCGGCTCCTTCATGTTGAAGTTGCACGGGTCCCACGACCCCGCCGAGATATGCTTGATGCCGACCTTGGCGTATTCTTCCTTCCAGATCTGATCGAGACCCCATTCGTTGAAAAGCGCAGGCACATCGAGCGAATAGCGCAAGGCCAGCGGGAAATAGCCGCCGAACACCGTGACTTCCGTGGGCGAGGCCATGGAGTCATCATCCGACTGCACCGCATCGATGGTGCCGTTTTGCATCGCGCGGAACAGCTCGCCCGTCGGCACCAGCTGGTCCGAGGTGTAAAGCTCGATCTCCATCTGGCCATTCGCGATGGTGTTGAAAGCGTCGATGGCCGGTTTCACCACCTGCTCGGCCAGCACCGTGCCGGCATAGGTCTGCAGCCGCCATTTGATCGGCGCCGATTGCGCCAGCGCGGGCGTGGCCAGCCCCGCCGCAACACCCACCGCGCCGGTGGTGAGGAAGGTCCGTCTCGTCGTCGTCATCTTTCTCTCCTTGTCGGTTGATGCCCCATTTTCGGGGTCGTTCGTGTCAGCGCCCCAGCATCGCCTGCGGCAGCCAAAGCGCGATTTGCGGAAACACCATGATCAGCACAAGCGTCAGCACCATCACCAGAACAAAGGGCCAGACCGAGCGGTAGATCACCGGAAGCGTGTAGTCCGGCGGCGCCAGCGCCTTCATCAGGAACAGATTATAGCCAAAGGGCGGCGTGAGGTAGGCGATCTGGCAGGTGATGGTATAAAGCACGCCATACCAGATCAGATCGAAACCCAAGGCCTTGGCAAGGCTGACATAAACCGGGGCGACGATGACCAGCATCGCGGTATCGTCCAAAAACATCCCCATGATCAGGAAGCTGACCTGCATCAGCACCAGAATCTGCCAGGGCGCCAGCCCCAGATCCTCGGTGAAGAAGCTCTGGATCGACCGGCCCGCGCCAAGCCCGTCAAAGACCGCGCCAAAGGACAGCGCCGCGGTGATGATCATCATGAACATCACGGTGATCAGCAGCGTCTGTTTCGTCGCGGTCTCCAGCACATACCAGCTCATCCGGCCCTTGCCCCAGGCGACCAGCACGGTCGCCGCCACGCCGATCACCGAGGTCTCGGTCAGGCTGGCCCAGCCGTTGATGAAGGGAACCATCATCGCGACGAAGATGAAGACCGGCAGCAACCCCGCCCGCAGCAGGCTGAATTTCTCGGCCCGGGTGATCGCGGCGCGTTCCTCGGCCGACATCCGCGGCGCCAGCGCCGGGTTCGCCCAGGTGCGGATGACGATGTAAAGGATGAACAGCGCCGCCATCAAAAGCCCCGGGACGATCCCGGCAAGCCAGAGATTCGACACCGGCTGACGCGCGATCATCGCGTAAAGCACCAGCACGACCGAGGGCGGGATCAGGATGCCAAGGCTGGAGCCCGCCTGAATCACGCCCGAAATCATCAGCTTGTCATAGCCGCGCCGCTGCAGTTCGGGCAGCGCGATGGTGGCGCCAATGGCCATGCCCGCGACCGAAAGCCCGTTCATCGCCGAAATCAGCACCATCAGCATCACCGTGCCGATCGCCAGCCCCCCCGGCAGCGGCCCGAACCAGACGTGAAACATCCGGTACAGATCCTCGGCCAGCCGGGTTTCGCTCATCACATAGCCCATGAAGACGAACATCGGCAGCGTCAGCAGCGCGGTCCATTTCATCAGCTTCATCACCGCGGAAAAGCCCATGTCGGACCCGCCCTGCCCCCAAAGCGCCAGCGCGGCGACCACGGCGACCACGCCGATGGCGCCAAAGACACGCTGGCCGGTCAGCATCATCAACAGCATCGACGAGAACATCAACGCGGCAATGGTGTTGTAATCCATCAGAGTTTCACTCCGCGCAGGGTGGCGACATCGCGGATCAGCAGCGCGACCGCCTGCAGCAGCATCAGCCCGAAGGCAAGCGTGATGATCGACTTGATCGGCCACAGCACCGGGCGCCAGGCGGTCGGATTTCGTTCCGACATTTCAAAGGAATAGACCGTGCTGTCAAAGGCGCCATAGAGCATCACGCCCAGATAGAACATCAGGCAGAAGACGGTGAAGACATCGGTCAGCGCCCGCCCCTTGTGCGAAAACCGCCCGTAGATCAGATCCATCCGCACGTTCACGTCGGTCTGCAGCGCAAAGGGCGCCCCCAGCATGTAATAGGCGACCAGCGTGAACTGCGCCATTTCCAGCGTCCAGAGCGCCGGGACATGCGCGGCCTTGGTCAGCATCGAGACGATCATGATCGCCATGATGACGTACAGCAGATACATCGCGAACCGGCCGACGCGCCGGTTCAGCCCGTCAATGAAATGCACATAGGCGACAAGGACACGGGGCATCAGGCGGCCTCCTTTGTTGCACGCGGTTGCATCGGCGCCGCGGCAGGCCGCCTCCGGGCGCGGCGGTCCGCCGCCGCGCATCCGGTGATGACGACCGCGCCTTTTGTCGGTTCTTCCACCCTGGCTCCCTGGTCTTGACGGCGATTCTGCGATCTCCTGTGATGCAGGCTTGACCGGACGCAAGAAACTGTCAACTTCATTTCAGGGGAAGCAATTCTGTTACAATCTGTTCGGCAGGGGCAAACCGCCTTTGCCGCAGCGAGGTGCCCGTTTTGGCGGCAGGCAAGGCCACGATCGAGGAGCAGCTGCGCGGCGCGATCGACACGATGACGCGCGCGGAACGGCAACTGGCGGGCCATGTGCTGCGCCATTATCCGCTGGCGCTTCTGGGCTCGGTGACGCAGCTGGCGCGGGCGGCGCAGGTCAGCTCGCCCACGGTGGTGCGGCTGGCGCAGAAGATGGGCTTTGGCGGCTATCCGGGGCTGCAGGGGGCGGTGCGCGACGAGCTGGAGGCGCGGCTCGAAGGTCCGCTTTCGAAACACGACCGCTGGTCGGCGCGGGCGCCCGAGGGCCATGTGCTGAACCGCTTCGCCGATGCGGTTCTGGGCAATCTGCAGGCGACGCTGGCGCAGATCGACCAGCAGGATTTCGACGCCGCGGCGCATCTGATGGCCGATCCCGCGCGCAAGGTCTTTGCCACCGGCGGCCGGATCACGCTTGCCATGGCGGAATATTTCGTCACCCACATGAAGGTGATCCGGCCCGAGGTGGAGCTGCTGATGCCGGTCTCGAACGCCTGGCCGCCCGCACTCCTGGAGATGCGCCGGGGCGATGTCCTGCTGGCTTTCGACATCCGCCGCTATGAGAACAACGTGCTGCAACTGGTTGAAATGGCAGCCGAACAAGGGGCCGAGGTGGTGCTGGTCACCGACCCCTGGATCAGCCCCGCGGCGGCGCATGCGCGTTATCGGTTCTCGGTTCAGGTCGAGGTGCCCTCGGCCTGGGACAGCACGGTGGCGATCCAGCTTCTGGTCGAGACGCTGATGGCGGCGGTGCAGGATCTGACCTGGCAAAGCACCGCAGAGCGGATGGCGCGGCTGGAAGCACTTTACGAACGCGCGCGGTTCTTTCGCGGCCGCAAGTAAGGAAAGGAGGGGGCGCTGCCCCCTCTTGCCCTCTCGGCCAATTCACCCCCCGGGATATTTGAAGCAAGATAAATGAAAACCGCAGATCGTGCTTTCATCTTGCTCCAAATATCCCGGGGGTGCGGGGGCAGCGCCCCCGCCCTCAGGCGCCGATCACCAGCAGATCGGCCGCATTGAGGCCGAGCGTGACCTCGGTCCCCACCTGCGGCGGCGCGGCATGGCTGTTGTTGAACGTGTCAAAGGCGATGGGCTGGCCCGCCAGATCGGCACGCAGCCGGATCACCGAGCCAAGGAAATCGACCTCGCGGATCGTCGCGGTCAGCCGCGTGTCGTGGTTGCCCTGCCCCAGCGTCACCGCCTCGGGGCGCAGGCCCAGCGTCACCGCGCCGGGGGGCAGCGGCCGGGCCAGGGCAATCTCGGTCGCGCCCAGCCGCACCCGGCCCGTGGCGGCGTCCAGCACCTGCACGTCAAGCGTGTTCAGCGTGCCGACGAAGCCCGCGACAAAGCGGGTGGCGGGGCGGTTGTAGATGTCAAAGGGCGTGCCGACCTGATCGGCGATGCCTTCGTGCATCACGACGACCCGGTCCGACATCGAAAGCGCCTCTTCCTGGTCATGGGTCACGAAGATCGTGGTGATGCCCAATTCGCGCTGGATCGCCCGGATCTCGTTGCGAAGCGACACCCGCACCTTGGCATCCAGCGCCGACAGCGGCTCATCGAGCAGCAGCACCGAGGGTTTCGGCGCCAGCGCGCGGGCCAGCGCCACGCGCTGCTGCTGGCCGCCCGAAAGCTGGAACGGATAGCGGTTGCCCAGCTCGGGCAGGCCGATCAGCGCCAGCATCTCCTCGACCCGTTTCGCGATCTGCGCGCGCGGCGTGCCCTTGACCTTGAGCCCGAAGCCGACGTTCTGCGCCACGGTCAGGTTCGGGAACAGCGCATAGGCCTGAAACACCATGCCGATATTGCGCTGGTTCGGCTTGAGATCCGTCACCTCCTTGCCCGCGATCGAGATCGTCCCGGTCGTCGGCGTCTCGAACCCCGCCACCATGCGCAGCACGGTGGTTTTCCCGCAGCCCGAGGGGCCCAGAAGCGAGATGAACTCGCCCTTTTCGACGGTCAGGTTGAAGTCCTTCACCACGCGCAGCGTGCCGAAGCTTTTCTCCAGATGGGTCAGCGCAAGATAGCTCATCGCGGGGCCTTGTCGTGTTTGGTGAACCGGGTGACGAGCTGGATCAGCCCCATGCAGGCCCAGGTGATGATGAAGGCGATGGTGGCAAGCGCGAACGGCTCATAGGCGCGGTTGGCCCCCATCAGTTGCAGATAGGGCCCGAAGGCCGGACGGTCCAAAAGCGCCGCAAGGGTGAATTCGCCCATGACGATGGCAAAGGTGACGAAGGCGCCCGAAAGCACCGAAACGAGCACATTGGGCAGGATCACCCGCGCCAGGATCGTGCCCCAGCCCGCGCCAAGCGATTGCGCGGCTTCCGTCAGCGTCGCCACATCGATGGTGCGCAGCCCGGTGTCGATGGCGCGATACATGTAGGGCAGGCTCAGCGTCGCATAGCCGAACAGAAGCAGCAGGTTGGTGCCCGATGTCGTGCCGGTCAGCGGCAGCCAGCTCGAGGTGTTGTAAAGCCGGATATAGCCGAAGACGATGACGATGGCCGGGATGACGAGCGGCAGCAGGGTGACGAATTCGATCACCGGGCGCCAATGCGGCAGCTTGAGCCGCACCCAGAACGCCGTCGGCACCACCAGCACGACGCCGAAGACGATGGTCAAGACCGCCATCAGCACCGAATAGGAAAAGGTGTCGCGAAAGCGCGGATCGGCAAAGACGACGCGGTAAGCCTCAAGGCTGTATTCGCCCCGCGTCATCGACAGCGAGAATTCGACAAGCCCGACCAGCGGCAGGATGAAATAGGCCATGCCCAGAAGGAAGATGGCCCAGGCGGCGGCAACTTTCATTTCAGCCACCTTTCGGAGCGCATCCTGAGCCAGATGTAAAGGATATTGGCCAGCGCGGTGATCAGGATCATGCCGAAGGCCATCGCATAGCCCAGATGCGGATTGCCCAGAACGTCACCGCGGATCTGCGCAAACAGCATGATCGGCACGATGTTCAGGCTGGACCCCGTCAGCGCGATGGCGGTGGCGACGGCGCCGAAGGCATTGGCGAAGAGCAGCGCAAAGGTGCCCAGAAGCGACGGAAACAGGATCGGCAGCGCGACCGAGGTCCAGTATTGCACGGCACTTGCGCCAAGCGATTGCGCCGCCTCGCGCCATTCGCGTTTCAGCCCGTCCAGCGCCGGGGTGATGATCAGGATCATCAGCGGGATCTGAAAGAAGATATAGGTGATCGTCAGGCCCCAGAACGACAGGATGTTGAAGCCGTAAGCGCGCAGGTTGATGCCGAATTCGGTGCGCAGCCAGACGGTGACCAGGCCCAGCGGCCCCAGCGTCGCCAGAAAGGCGAAGGCGAGCGGCACCCCCGCGAAGTTCGAGGCGACGCCGGAAAAGGTCAGCAGCGGCGCGCGGATGACCCGCGGCAGCCCGCCCAGCACCATCGCGGCGGCCATCAGAAAGCCGATCAGCGCCCCCAAAGCCGCCGAGGCCACGGAAATCTTGATCGAGATCCAGTAGCTCGCCAGGATCGAGGGGGTGAAAAGCCCGATCAGGTTTTCAAAGGTGAAACTGCCATCGGCGCGTTGAAAGGCACCGATCACGATCTTCATCGTCGGCGCGATCAGGAACAGGCCCACGAAGAGCGCGAAGGGAACGATGCCCAGCCAGGCAAGGCTCAACCGTCGGCGGGACGGGGCGGCGGGGGGGGATGTGTCGGTCACGGCGGCCCTTGGTCGAGAGCGGGAAAACCGCCCCCGGGGACCCCGGAGGCGGCACGGTCTTGCGAGCCGGTTACTGGACGTTGGCGCCCACGACCTTGTCCCAGCCCTCGGTGACGGCGGCCTTGTTGGCGGCCTGTTCGTCCAGGCTCGGGAAATAGGCCTTGGCATAGGCTTCCGCCGGGGGCAGCGCCGCCAGCAGGTCAGCCGGAACCTTGCCCGCCGCCGACATCGCGTTGAAGCGCGCCGGGTGGCAATAGCCCTTCAGCCAGAGGTTCTGACCTTCATCCGAATAGAGATATTCCATCCAGAGTTTCGCGGCATTCGGATGCGGCGCATAGGCCGAGATCGCCTGCACATAGACGCCCGCCAGAACGCCGGTTTGCGGCACCACCACCTCGACCGGCGGGTTGCCCTTGAGAGTGTCGCGCGCCGACAGCGCGTTGTAGTCCCACATCACCACGATCGGCGTGGCCCCCTGCGCCAGCGTGCCGGCCTTGCCGATGACCGGCACGAAATTGCCCGCGTCGTTCATCGCCTTGAAGTAATCAAGCCCCTTGGCACCGGCTTCGGCCCCCGCAGCACCGCCATTCGCCATGCCCGCCGCCAGAACCGCCAGGATCGCCTGGTTCGAGGCGCGCGGATCGCCCGCCAGCGCCACCTGACCGGCATAGTCCGATTTCAGCAGATCGGCCCAGTCGGCGGGCGGGGTCGGCACCAGATCCTTGTTCACCATGAAGGACATGACGCCATAGTAATCGCCATACCAGTAGCCGTCGGCATCCTTGATTTCGGCCGGGATCTCGTCCCAGGTCGAGACCTTGTAGGGCTGGATCAGCCCCTCTTCCTTGGCTTGCGGGCCAAAGGACAGGCCGACGTCGATCACGTCGGGGGCCTGCGGGCCGGTGTTGCCCTTGTTGGCGCGAATCGCCTCCAGCTCGTCGGCCGAACCGGCGTCGGGGTTCAGCTCGTTCACCTTGATGTCGGGATACTTGGCCTTGAAGCCCTCGATCACCGCGCCGTAGCCGCACCAGTCATGCGGCAGCGCGATCGTCGTCAGCTGGCCTTCGGCCTTGGCGGCAGCTTCCAGCGCGGCCAGATCCTCGGCGTGAACAAGCGCCGTCGTGGCCATCAGCAAAGCCGCACCGGCAAGGACGTGCATCGGTTTCATCTGTCTCTCTCCCCGTTATCGGAAGGTTGGGCCCACTATGGGCACCAGCCAGCACCTAGGCGCGTTCTGTGACAGTCTGTTGACAGCCAGGCCCCCGGCGGTCGGTCGTGGCCGACAGGCGAAGACTTGCCCGAAAACCAGCCGCTTGCAACATTTCTGTTATCGATCCGTCACATTCAGCCGGAACGCGAGCTTGCCGCTGCGGCAGGTCGCGCAAGCCCCGCTGCGGGGGGTGGATTTTTCGGGCAACTGCGTCATTCTTGATCTGGAGCGAACCGAAAGGGAGGATGAAATGGCCGAGATTACCAAGGATTTCACCGGGCAGACGGTGATCTGCACCTTCGAGATGACCCCCGCGACAGCGATCGAGCTGATGGAGGCGCTGCAATCGGCCTATGCCGAGTGCATCAGCAAATCGCCGGGCTTCATCGGCGCGGGGCTGCACATGAACGACGCCCACACCCGCATCGCCACCTATTCGAAATGGGAAAAGCGCGGCGATTATCAGGCGATGCTGCGCAGCCCCGAGATGATCACCCGCAATCGCCACATCGCCACCTTGTGCCGCAGTTTCGAGCCGGTGATGTATGAGGTCGCGGCCGATTTCTAGGTCCGCTTCGGCCCGATTCAGGATTCGTTAACCCTGCGGGCGCAGGATCGGTGCATGAGCCTCATGGACCGATTCCCGCTTCCGGGGCAGACCCGGTTCTTCACACTCCGCCTCGCGCGGGTTGGAAGCCGTCTGCTTGTCGATCACATCGCAGACCTGCGGGCCGCCTGGGCCGCGATGGTCGCCGACCATCCCACCGTCTGCGGTGCGATGGTGGTTCTGCCCGATCACCTGCATGCGGTGCTGACGCTGCCACCGGGGCCGCGGGCGGTTTCCGTGCGCTGGTCGCAGCTGCGCCGCGATTTCGCGGGCCGGGTGGCCCCCGAGGCGCCCGAAACAATCTGGCAGCCCGAGATCCTGATCGAGCCGCTGCCGGATGCGGCCGCGGTGAACCGGGCGCTGGCCGCCTGCTGGGAGGCGCCGGTGCGGCTGGGGCTGGCGAAACACCCCGAGGACTGGCCCTATTCCTCGCTGCACCGCGATCTGCGCATCGCCGCAAGGCGGCGGTTGGGGGTCTAGGCCCCTGCCCTTTTTGACCGAGGCCATCGCCGAGGTCATGCGCGACATTTGCCCCGTGACCGCCGGGGGCCCAAAGGCCCTCGGCCAGCGCCCGCCCCGCCCTCGGCGGGCGCTGGCCTCTGCTGCGCTTGGGGAAACGGTCGTGCCGGGCGGTTGCGCGACGGGCGGGGAAACGCGATGCGTTTCCTGTTCCGCCCGATCCAGCGATCGGGGCAACCTCAGCTCTGATCCCGCCAGCGGTTCACCATCGGATAGCGCCGATCCAGCCAGAAGGCCCGAGTCGTCAGCCGCGGCCCGGGCGCGGACTGGAAGCGCTTCCATTCCGAGATGTAAAGCAGATGCTCGATCCGCTTCACCGTCGCGCGGTCAAACCCGGCCGCGACGATCTGATCAACCGACTGATCGCCCTCGACCAGCCGCTCCAAAATCGCATCCAGAACCTCGTAGGGCGGCAGGCTGTCCTGATCCGTCTGGTTCTCGCGCAGCTCGGCGCTCGGCGGCTTGTCGATGATCGCGACCGGAATGATCTCGCCCGCGGGCGCCTGCATCCAGGGCCGATGCGTCGCGTTGCGCCAGCGGCAGGTCTCGAAGACGCGGGTTTTATACAGATCTTTCAGCGGGTTGTAGCCCCCCGCCATGTCGCCGTAGATGGTGCAGTAGCCCACCGCCACCTCGGATTTGTTGCCGGTGGTCAAAAGCATCGCGCCGAACTTGTTCGAAATCGCCATCAGGATCACGCCGCGCAGCCGCGACTGGATGTTCTCCTCGGTCACGTCGGGCGCGGTGCCCGCCAGCACATGGGCCAGCGCGCCTTCGACCGCCGCCCGCGGCCCCTCGATCTCGACCGTGTCAAGCCGCGCCCCCAGCCGCCGCGCCAGATCGGCGGCATCGTCAAGCGAGCCCTGCGAGGTGTAGCGCGAGGGCAGCATGACGCAATGCACATTCCCGGCCCCCAGCGCATCGGCGGCAATCACCGCCACCAGCGCGGAATCGATCCCGCCCGAGAGCCCCAGAACCACCCTGGAAAACCCGGATTTGCGCAGATAATCCTGCAGCCCCAGCACCATGGCGCGGTAATCCTGCTCGATGTCGCCGGGCGGCGCGACGATGTCGGCCGGCACCGCCCGCCAGTCTGCCGCCCCGCGTTCCAGATCGACATGCACCACCGCTTCCTCGAAGGCGGGCAGCTGCACGGCCACCGATCCATCCGGGTTCAAAACGAAACTGGCGCCGTCAAACAGCTGGTCATCCTGCCCGCCGACCATGTTCAGATACAAAAGCGGCAGCCCGGTTTCCGCCACCCGCGCCCCGGTCACCTGGCGGCGCAGATCCAGCTTGCCGCGCCGATAGGGCGAGCCATTGGGCACCATCAGCACCTCGGCCCCCGCCGCCGCCAGGGCCCCTGCCACATCCGGATGCCAGGCATCCTCGCAGACCGGCACGCCCAGCGCCACCGGGCCAAGCCGCAAGGGGTCGCTGACAGGCCCTTGATCGAAAAGCCGCATCTCGTCGAAAACATCGTCATGCGGCAGGTGATGCTTCAGCGCGCGGGCGATCACCCGGCCGTCCTTGAGCACCCACCAGGCGTTGTAACTTCCTGTTTCATCGACATAAGGCCCGCCGATGCCCAGCGCGGGGCCATCCACCACCTGCGCCGCCAAAGCCGCCATCGCCGCCATCGCATCGCGCAGGAAGGCCGGTTTCAGCACCAGATCCTGGGTCTGATAGCCGGTCAGGAACATCTCGGGCAGCGCCACCAGATCGGCCCCCGCGGCGCGGCCCGCCTGCCAGGCCGCCATCGCCTTCTCGGCATTGGCGGCCAGCGCCCCCACCGTCGGGTTCAGTTGCGCAAGGGTGATGCGGAAACGATCGGTCATGCTGGATCCTGTCTGTTGCCCCTGATGTAACGCCAAGGGCGGGCGGGGAAAAGCACCCGGGCGCGAAATCCGCGGCCGCCGGGCGCTTGTCACGCTTTTGGCACGCCATTAGGTTTGCGCCGATCGGCCATCAGTCAGGGGAAAAGCATGGGGCAAGCGGGCAAGCGGGGGCTGATGCTGGCGGCGGCGCTGGTTGTCGCCGCGGCGGCGGCACCGGCCGAGGAGGTGCTGACCAAGCAATATCAGGACGGCGGCATCTACGAGGGCACGTTCAAGGACGGCAAGCAGGACGGCCATGGCAAATACCGCCTGCCCTCGGGCTATGAATACGAAGGCGACTGGCAGGCGGGCGAAATCGCCGGTCACGGCCGGGCACGGTTTCCCGACGGCTCGATCTACGAGGGCCATTTCACCCGCGGCAAGCCCGATGGCCGCGGCAAGATCACCTATCCCGACGGCGGCACCTACGAGGGCGACTGGGTCGCGGGCGAAATCACCGGCACCGGCGTCGCGCTTTATGCCAACGGCACCCGCTACGAGGGCCGGTTCGCCAATGCGCTGCATGACGGCACGGGCGTGCTGACCGGCCCGGACGGCTACCGCTACGAGGGCGACTGGGTGCAGGGCGTGAAACAGGGCCGCGGCAAGATCACCTACCCGGACGGCGCCCGCTACGAAGGCGAGATGGCGGGCGGCCAGCGCGCGGGCCGCGGCAAGCTGATCCTGAAGACCGGCGTCACCTATGAGGGCGACTGGAAGGGCGGCCGGATGGAGGGTCGGGGCGTGCTGCTCCAGCCCAATGGCGACCGCTACGAGGGCGCGATGGTGGCGGGCAAGCGGCAGGGCAAGGGCCGGGTGACCTATGCCAACGGCGATCTTTACGAGGGCGAGTTTCTGGCCGACAAGCCGCAGGGTCAGGGCCATTTCCGCGGCGCCGACGGCTATGATTATACCGGCGGCTGGGTCGAGGGCCGGATCGAGGGCACCGGCCGGGCGCAATTCCCCGACGGCTCGGTCTACGAGGGGGCGTTCCGCAACGACATGCCCGAGGGCCAGGGCCGGATCACCTATCCCGACGGCGCCAGCTACGAAGGCGGCTGGGTCGCGGGCAACATCGCCGGCCGGGGCCTTGCCCGCTATGCGAACGGCCTTGTTTATGAAGGCGAATTCCTGGAGGCCCGGCAGCATGGCAAGGGCCGGATGACCTATCCGGACGGCTATGTCTATGACGGCGACTGGGCCGACGGCACAAGGCAGGGGCACGGCCGCGCCCTTCATCCCGACGGCACGATCTACGAGGGCGGCTTCGAGGCCGGGCAGCGCTCGGGTCTTGGCAAGCTGATCCGGCCCGACGGCTTCACCTATGACGGCATGTGGCGCGACGGCGAGATCGACGGCCCGGGCAAGGCCATCTATGCCAATGGCGATGTCTACGAGGGTAACTTTGTCCATGGCCGCCGTCAGGGCAAGGGGGTGATGCGCTATGCCTCGGGCAAGGTCGCGGGCGGCACCTGGGCCGAGGACCGTCTGGCCGAACCGGCCGAGCCGCTGCCCCCACCGCCGCCGCCGCCATCCCCGCCGCCGCAACCGCAAGCCCAGCCGCCCGGCAGCCCCGACTGAGGCCCCCGCAATCCTGCCGCGATTTTTCATGCCCGCACTGCCGTTATTGGCAACTATGCCGCGAATACGGTAGAATGGTAAGAAATCGGTAGGGGAAACCGGGGTATTGCTGACACAGGCGGGATTCGGCCGGTGTGGGCAGTCCGCGCGGAACGGCCCGCAGCGATCGGGCAGGTGGGTGTGTTGGCAAGTCAGCAGTCCGACATTGATGGCCTCGACAGCCGCAAAGAAATCGACCGCCTGTTCGATCTCGAATACGGCCGGCGTCTTGATGCGGCCTTCCGTTTCGGCCTGATCCTTTCCGTGGGCGTGGTGCTGCATTTCTACCTCGACAGCCTGATGGCGGTCTGGTGGATCGCGGCGCAGGTCCTCGGGCACATCGTGCATTTCCTGTTCCTGCGCAGCCGTGGCGAGATCTGCTCGCGCCGCGATGTGCTGATTGCGGGGGCGGTGTTCTGGTATCTGGTCGCCGCCTTCATCTGGCTGCCCGCCGAGATGATCACCACCGCGGACCCGGCCTTGCGCATCGGCGGCGCGGCGGGGATGGGGGCGATGCTCGTCTTCCTGATCTATCGCTCGGACCGGGTGCTGGCGATCATGCTGGGCGAGATCGCGGTGATCGGCGCGGCCATCGGCTGGGTGGTGTTCCGCACCATCCAGCAGCTTGACCATCCCGGCGCGATTCTGGGCACGGTCCTGGCGGCGGCGGGGCTGCATGTCTATTTCTCGCTGACGCTGCTGGCGCATCGGCGCATCCGGATCGAGGCGGAACGGGCCGCGCTGCGCTCGGTCCAGGCCCAGAAGATGGAGGCGATCGGCCAGCTTGCGGGCGGGGTTGCCCATGATTTCAACAACATCCTGACCGCAGTGATCGGCAATCTCGATCTTTACGACGCCATGGACACCGAGGCCGAGCGGCTCAATGCGGTGACCGAGGCGAAGACGGCGGCCCTGCGCGCGGCGGAACTGGTCAAGCAGCTGCTCGCCTATGCCCGGCGCACGCAGATGCGGATCGCGCGGCGCGATGTCGGCGCGCTGCTCGAACAGCTGCAACTGCTGACGCGGCGGCTTCTGCCCGCCTCGATCACCCAGAGTTTCGAGGCGCCGCAGGCGCCGCTCTGGGTGGCGCTGGATGAAAACCAGTTCATCACCGCGCTGGTCAATCTGGTCGTCAACGCCCGCGATGCGATGCCGGGCGGCGGCACGCTGACGGTCTCGGCGCGGCCGGTGCATCTGTTCACCGACGACGTGCAGCCCGATGGCACCATCCTGACCGCGGGCGATTACGCCGAGGTGACGGTGGCCGATACCGGCTGCGGCATCCCGCCCGAAATCATTCGCCGCGTCACCGAACCCTTTTTCACCACCAAGGCGGTGGGTCAGGGCTCGGGGCTGGGGCTGAGCATGGTGGACGGATTCGCCCGGCAATCGGGCGGGCTTCTGACCATCGACAGCTCGTCCGAGGGCACGGCGATGCATCTTCTGCTGCCGATCGCCCCCGCCGAGGAAACCCGGCCCGACACTGCCCCCGACACTGCCCCCGACACTGGCGACGACATCCCGCCGCCCGAGACGCCGCAGCCGCAGGGCCGGGCGCAGCCGGGCGGGCGCGGCCCCGCGCCCGGGCTGCGGATCTCGCAGGCCTGAGCCGCGCCGCCATTTTCCGGACCGCGCATTTTCGGGCTTTTCATTTTCCCGCCGCCCCGCCATAGTCCCGCCATGGCACGGAACTCGATCAGTTTCATCGGCAAGCGCGGGGCTTTCGCCCCCCTTTCGTCCGTGCGCGGCCTCCTTCTTCTGAGCCTGCTCTGAGCGTGCCCCCGGGCGCGACCGCTCAGATGTATCAGCGCCCACCCCCCGAACCCCAGGCGAGACGCTGGCATTCGGGAGACCGCAAGGCTAAGACACCGACATCGCACATTCTCAGGCCCAGACCATGACCGACAAATCCCGCGTTCTGATTTTTGACACCACGCTGCGCGACGGCGAACAATCGCCCGGCGCCACCATGACCCATGACGAAAAGCTCGAAATCGCCATGCTGCTCGACGAAATGGGCGTCGACATCATCGAAGCCGGTTTCCCGATCGCCTCGGAAGGCGATTTCGAAGCCGTGTCCGCGATCGCCAAGGCCTCGAAAAATTCCGTCATCGCCGGGCTTTCGCGCGCCAATTACAAGGACATCGACCGCTGCTGGGAGGCGGTGAAACACGCCGCCCGGCCGCGCATCCACACCTTCATCGGCACCTCGCCGCTGCACCGCGGCATCACCAACCTCGGCACCGAGGAAATGCTCGAACGCATCCACGACACCGTGACCCATGCGCGCAATCTCTGCGAAGACGTGCAATGGTCGGCGATGGATGCGATCCGCACCGAGCGCGATTACCTGTGCCGCGTCGTCGAATGCGCGATCAAGGCGGGCGCCACCACGATCAACATTCCCGACACCGTGGGCTACACCCTGCCCTCGGAGAGCTCGGACATCATCGCGATGCTGCTCGAAAAGGTGCCGGGCGCCGACGAGGTGATCTTCGCCACGCATTGCCACAATGACCTTGGCATGGCGACGGCGAATGCGCTCGCCGCGGTTTCGGCCGGGGCGCGGCAGATCGAATGCACGATCAACGGCCTGGGCGAGCGCGCGGGCAACACTGCGCTGGAAGAAGTCGTGATGGCGATCAAGGTCCGCAAGGATCTGATGCCCTTCACCACCGGCATCGACACGACGAAGATCATGCATCTGAGCCGCCGCGTCGCGCAGGTCTCGGGCTTCCCGGTGCAGTTCAACAAGGCGGTCGTCGGCAAGAACGCCTTCCTGCACGAATCGGGCATCCATCAGGACGGCGTGCTGAAAAACGTCGAAACCTTTGAAATCATGCGCCCCGCCGACATCGGCCTGACCGAGACCAACATCGCGATGGGCAAGCATTCGGGCCGCGCCGCCTTGCGCACCAAGATGCGCGATCTGGGGTTTGAACTCGCCGACAACCAGCTCAACGACGTCTTCGTGCGCTTCAAGGCCTTGGCCGACCGCAAGAAGGAAGTCTATGACGACGACCTGATCGCGCTTCTGACCGACAGCACCGCGAACACTGATCACGACTTCCTGCAGGTGAAATGGCTGCGGGTGATCTGCGGCAGCGACGGGCAGGAAGCGGAACTGAAGATGCTCGTCGATGGCGTTGAAAAGACGGCGAAATGTGCGGGCGACGGCCCGGTCGACGCCTGTTTCAAGGCGGTGCAGGCGATTTATCCGACCACGGCCGAGCTGAAGATCTATCAGGTCCATGCCGTGACCGAAGGGACGGATGCGCAGGCCACGGTGTCCGTGCGTCTGGCCGAGGATGGCCGCATCGTCACCGGCTCGGCCGCCGATACCGACACGATCCTCGCCTCAGTCAAGGCCTATGTCGGCGCACTGAACCGTCTGCGCGTGCGCAGCCAGAAGACCGCGCCCGATGCCGATGTGAAATCGATCAGCTACAAGCTGTAATCCGTCCAGCACGAACGCCCCCGGCCTTGCGGACCGGGGGCGTTTTCTTGCGGGTTCAGAACAGGAAGTCGGCCTCGGTCAGCCCGCCGGTGCCGACCAGCGCGTCGATCTGGAACACCAGATCGGGGGCGGCATCGGCGTCGGTGAAGACGCTGACCACCGTCGCGCCATTGACCACATTCGTCACCACCGCCCCGGCGCCATCGGCCACCAGCGCCAGATGGAACTCTGCCCCGGGCGCCAGCGCCGACAGGTCGATCCGGTCCTGGCCCAGCTCGAAACGGGTGATGTGATCGCTGCCGCCCACCGAATTGAGCGAATCGGCCGTGGTCAGAAAGACGAAGGTGTCCGCCCCCGCGCCGCCCTCCATCGTATCCGCCCCGGTGCCGCCGATCAGCACATCGGCGCCGTCCTCGCCGCGCAGCAGGTCATTCTCGCTGCCGCCGTCGAGCCGGTCGTTGTCGGTGCCGCCCGAAAGCTGATCCGCCCCCGCATCGCCGAAGAGCGCATCCGCCCCGCCGTCGCCGAAGACCCGGTCATCGCCCGCATCGCCCCGCGCCAGATCCGCCCCGGACCCGCCGGAGAGCAGATCATTCCCGGTCCCGCCCGACAGCGTGTCATTGTCGAGCCCGCCAAAAACGCTGTCATGGCCCGCATCGCCACTGACCCGGTCGGCCCCGGCCTCGCCCTCCAGCCGGTCCGCCTCGGTGCCGCCCGACAGCCGATCCCCCTCGGAGCCGCCAAAAAGCGTGTCCGCTCCGGCGCTGCCCGCCAGCGTATCCGCGCCGCTGCCGCCGACCAGCACATCGGCGCCCGCGCGCCCGTCGATCCGGTCGCCGCCCGCGCCGCCCTCCAGCCGGTTGGACAGCGCATCGCCCGAAATCGCATCCGCGCCCGAGGAGCCGAGGACATTTTCAAAGCCGTGATAGCTGGTGGCAAAGCTGCGCCCGCTGACCAGATCGATGCCGTTGAAGACGCCGGGCGGCAGAAAGACCGCGGGCAGGCTGGCGAAGCTGAGCGTGTCGATCCCGGCGCCGCCCTCCAGACGGTCGGCCTCCGTGCGGCTTTCAAGCTGCACGACATCATTGCCGCTGCCGCCGTCCACCGTGTCATTGCCCGCCCCGCCCGACAGCGCGTCATTGCCCGCATCGCCGGACAGAAGGTCGTCATTTTCGCCGCCCGCAAGCTGATCGTTGCCGGTGCCGCCCGCCAGCTGGTCGTTGCCGGTGCCACCCGAGAGCGCGTCGGTCCCGTCACCGCCCGACAGCGTGTCGGCGCCGCTCTCGCCAAACAGCCGGTCATTGCCGCTGCCCCCGGTCAGACCGTCATTCTCGGTGCCGCCCAGGATCGTGTCATTGCCGCTGCCGCCATCGATCAGGTCGTTGCCGCCAAGGCCGGAGATCCGGTCGTTGCCGCCAAGGCCCAAAAGGCGGTTGGCCACGCCCGAGCCGATCAGCTGGTCGCCGAAGCCGCTGGCGGTCACGTTCTCGATGCTGATCAGCCGGTCGCCCGCGGCCAGGCCGCCCGATTGCGCCGCGCCGGACCCCAGGTTGACCGTGATCGCCGCCTCCGAGCGGCTGTAATCGACGGTGTCGCTGTCGGCGCCGCCGTTGATCGTGTCGCGGCCCGCGCCCGCCACGATCGTGTCATTGCCCGCCTCGCCGAAGATCTGGTCATCGCCCGAGACGAAGCCCGCCAGCGCCGCATCGACGATGCGGTCATGGCCGGTGCCGCCGAAGACGGTGTCGTTGCCGTCGGTGATGGTGATCGTGTCATTGCCGCCCAGCGCCGCGACGCGGTCGTTGCGAAAGCCGGGAAGGCCGAAGGAGAAGGCGTCGTCAAGGCTGTTGGCGCCGTTGGTGCCGATGATGTCCGACATGGAAGGAACCTTTCGGTTGGGGGTTGCGTGGGCTCACCTTGCCCGGTTGCGGGCGACGGCGCTGTTCCGCAGGGAACAGGCTTGCCAGACGGCCCCGGCCCGGCCAGCATGGGCGGGTGGGAAAGGGGCCTGAGATGCGGGATCTGGCGGGCAAACCGGCGTTCTGGCGCTCTTTCGCGCTGTTTCAGGGGCTGGATGCGGCGGCGCTGGCGGCGCTGGCCGCGGGGGCGCGGCAACAGCGGTGGCAGCCGGGCGAGGTGCTGTTTCAGCGCGGCGATCCGGGCGACTGGATGGTGGCGCTGGCGGCGGGGCGGGTGAAGCTGACGCTGCTGGCCCCGGCCGGGCGCGAGCTGATCCTGCGCCATGCCGAGGCGGGCGACACCTTGGGCGAATTCGCGCTGGTCGATGGCGAGCCGCGCTCGGCCGATGCGACGGCGGTGCAACCGACGACGGGCTTCGTGCTCGACCGGGCGCGGTTCACCGCACTGGCCGGGGCGCATCCGGCGCTGGGGCTGTCGGTCGCGCGGTATTTCTGCCGCCGCCTGCGCGAGACGACCGAGCAGCTGGAGGGCATCGCGCTTTATCAGCTGGAAGCCCGGCTGGCGCGGTTTTTGCTGTTCAGCCTGCGGCAGCTGAACGGTCCCGATCTGCCGCCGACGGCGGTCTTGCGGCTGGAAATCTCGCAAGGGGAGCTGGCGGCGGTGCTGGGCGCGAGCCGTCCCAAGGTCAACCGGGCGCTGCAGGCGCTGGAGGCGGCGGGGGCGATCTTGCGTCAGGACGGGGCCTGGACGCTTGATCCGGTGGCGCTTTCGGCCGCCGCCGAGCCGGAGGCGTGATGGCCTGGCGCGGCGCGGTCCTTGCGGTGACGGGCGCGCTTGGCCTGTTGCTGGCGCGGCCGCCCGCGCCGGTGCGGGGCCTGCAGGAGCGGATCTTCGCCCCCCTGCCCCGCCCGGCCGCAAGCCGCGGCATCGTGGTGATCGACATCGGCGCCCGGGACGAGACCGGGGCGGTCTGGACCCGGGCGGCGACGGCGCGGCTTGTGGCGCGGCTGGCGCAGGCGAAGCCGCGGGTGATCGGCCTCGACATGCTGATCGCGGGGGATTGCGACGGCGCCCCCGCCCGCGATCTGGCCACGGCGCTGCAGGGTCAGCCCGCGGTGCTGGGGCTTTTGCTTTCCGACACCCCCGGCCCGGCCCGGCCGCCCGCCCGGCTGGGCCTGACCGGGCCGCTGCCGCTTTGGCAGGCGCCGGGGGCCGAGACGCCCTGCCCGCAACTTGCCGGTCACGACTGGGCGGTGATGGCGCTGATGGGCGGGGCGGATGCCACCGTGCGCCATGTCCCGGTCGCGGCAGAGGTGGGGCGCCGGGCCCTGCCCGGTCTTGCCGTCGCCATCGCCGCAAGGGCCGAGGGCGTGCTGCCGCTGATCGGCCCCGCCGGGCTGCGGCTTGGCGCCCGGACCTTTGCGCTGGAGGCGGGCAGCCTGCGCTTTGCCGCCTCTGCCCCCGCGGACTGGCCCGCCCGCACCCTGCCCGCCGCCGCCGTGCTGGCCGGGCAGGAACTGCCGCCCGAAGACGCCGTGGTGCTGATCGGATCGAGCCTGCCCGAGCGCGGCGGGCTGCGCCCCAGCGCGACCAGCCCGGTGATGCCCTCGGTGCAGATCCTTGCCGATGCGGTGGCGGGGCTGCGGTCGGGGCAGCTGCCGCATCGCCCGGGCTGGGCCCCGGCGCTGGAAGGCGGTTTCGTCACCCTTGCGGGGCTTCTGACGCTGCTCGTGCTGCTGCGCCTGCGCCCCGCCCGCGCGGCGGCGCTGGCCGCGACTTTGGCTGCGCTCTGGGCCGGGGCGGCGGTGTTTTTCGGCCGCGGCGGGCTGCTGCTCGACCCGGTCCTGCCCGTCGCCGCGCTGGCGCTGATCCTGCTCACCGCGCTTTTGGGCCGCGCCGCAGCCCTTGCCCGGGCCGAGCGGGTGCTGCGCGACCGCATGGGGCAACTGCTGCCCCCCGCGCTTGTCAGCCGACTGGCCGCGCAACCGCGGCTGATGCGGCTTGACGGCGAAACCCGCGAGGTCACGGCGCTTTTCACTGATATCGAAGGCTTTTCCGCCGCCACCTCGGCGATGGGCGCGGTCGAGATGGTGGCGCGGCTTGACGCCTATTTCGCGCTCACCTGCGCCATCGTGCTGCGCCATGGCGGGATGATCGACAAGCTTGTCGGCGACAGCCTGCATGCGCTGTTCAACGCCCCGCTGGATCAGCCCGGCCACGAGGCGGCGGCGCTGGCCTGCGCCGCCGAGATTCTGGCCGCGACAGAGGTATTCGCCCGCGAAAACAACGGCTTCGGCAAGACCCGGATTGGTGTCGAATGCGGCCCCGCGGTCTTGGGCGATGTCGGCTTCGGCACCCGCATCGATTACACGGCGCATGGGGTGGCGGTGAACCTCGCCGCGCGGCTGCAAGAGGCGAACAAGTCGCTGGGCACAAGGATCTGCATCGGCCCGACGCTGGGCGCGCGGGTGCCGGGGCTTGTGCCGCTGGGCGAGACCGAGCTGCGCAGCTTCGGCCGGCTTGCCCTTTACACGCTCAGGGCCTGAGCCCGACCAGGGCGAAGGCGGCGGCGATCCGCGGCGCTTTCCACGGCGCGACGGCGCCCGGCGCGGCCCCCGGGCGGGCGATGTCGACGCCCTCGCCCGGTCCCAGACGCCGGGTCTCGCCCCCCGCCGCCACCTCGACGCGGCCGCGTGCGACGAAGATGCCGTAAACCCCTTTCGACGGGCCGCAGAAGAACCGCGTGCCGCGCACGCCGATGCGGGCAAAGGCGCCCTGCACCGTCAGATCGAGTTTCGGCAGATCCTCGGGCCGGTCGAAAACCATCGCGCCGCCGATGCTGACCACCCCGCCCAGATCGGCGGTGAAGCGATCAAGGGTGAAGCGGGTTTCGGGGCCAAGGGTGATCCGCGTCGCGGTGAACAGCTCCAGCGCCGCGGTCGAGGCGGCCATGGTCGCGATCTCGTCCCCCTCCATCAGCGGATCGCTTTGATGCAGATCGGCGCTTGTGCCGGCCCGGGTCAGGCTGGCCCGCCCGGTCAGCGCCCGGGTGGTGCCGATCGCGGCCTGCGCCAGCGCAGCGCGGGGCGCCAGCGCAAGCGCCGCAGGCAAGGACAGCAGAAGACGTCGGCTGATGGTCATGTGACCCCCGTTCGGAATGTCCCGGGGCCCCCGGCCGGTACCGCGCTTGCACCGCGGTGCCGCCCCTTTTCCGGATGTTCCGAAGTCCCCCGCCCGAGTATGACGCGAAACCGCCCCGGATCAAGTCCGGCGCGGCCCCGGATCAGCGCCCCGGATCAACGAGAGGCGCGCAGGATCGCCGCGGGCAGCTGGCCAAGCGACATTTCCTGGCCCACGGCGCCGCGCGCCATCGCCTCTTTCGGCATGCCGTAGACGACGCAGCTTTCCTCGTCCTGGCCCAGCGTGGTGGCGCCGGTGTCGCGCATCTCGCGCAAGCCGCGGGCGCCGTCGTCGCCCATGCCGGTCATGATCACGCCCACCGCATTGCGCCCGGCAAACCGCGCGACCGAGCGGAACAGCACATCGACCGAGGGGCGGTGGCGCGACACCAGCGGGCCGTCGCGGACCTCGACATGATATTGCGCGCCGCTGCGGGCCAGAAGCGTGTGCTTGTTGCCCGGTGCGATCAGCGCATGGCCGCGCAAGAGCCGGTCGCCCGGTTTCGCTTCGCTCACCGTGATCGCGCAAAGCCCGTCAAGGCGCTTGGCGAAAGCCCCGGTGAAGAGTTCCGGCATGTGCTGCACGATCACGATCGGCGGGCAGTCGGACGGCATCGCCTGCAGCAATTCGCGCAAAGCCTCGGTGCCGCCGGTCGAGGCACCGATCGCCACGATCTTTTCGGTCGTGCGCAGCATCGCGCCGCTTTCGCGCGGCGGCGCCAGCATCGCATCGGCGCTGAGCTTGGGCTGCACCGGCCGTTCGCGCATCGGCTGCACCTTGGCCGAAGCCGCCTGCACCAGAACGTCGCGAATCCGCTGCGCGCTTTCGGAAATATACTGCTTCACCCCGATCTCGGGCTTGGCGATCACGTCGACCGCCCCCGCCGACATCGCGGCCAGATAGGTCTCGGACCGGTCGGAGACGAGCGAGGAGCAGATCACCACCGGCAGCGGATGCTGCGCCATCAGCTTGCGCAGGAAGGTCAGCCCGTCCATCCGCGGCATCTCGACATCCAGGATGATGACATCGGGCACCATGGATTTCAGCCGTTCGGCCGCGGCAAAGGGATCGGAGGCGGTCGCCATCACCTCGAGCCGCGGATCGGAGCCGATGATGTCGGTCAGGGCTTGCCGCACCACCGCGCTGTCATCGACGATGAAGACCCGGACCGGGCGGTCGCCCGGCGGGCGGCGGGTGGAATGCGGATCGGGCATCACGGTCATCACCTAGTCCTTTCGGAAAACCGCCGTGCCCGCGGGGGTCAACCCCTCGGGCAGGCTGCGCAGATTGTCGGAATGGCCCAGCAGCAGGTAACCGCCCGGCCGCAAGCATTGCATGACGTTGCGGATCGCCCGGATCCGGTCCTCGGCGGTGAAATAGATCAGCACGTTGCGCAGGAAGACCACATCGGCAAGCGGCACCTGCCCCTCGAGTTTGCCGAGCAGGTTGGCGGAGCTGAAATGCGCGCGGTTGCGCAGCGCCGGAGCGATCCGGTAGACGCGCTGCTTCGGCGAGATCCGCGCCCCGGGTTTCGAGCGCAGAAGATAGTCCGAGCGCAGGTCGAACGACAGCCCCGAGAGTTCCGACGAGGAATAGATGCCCAGCCGCGCCTTGCGCAGGATGGCGGCGGAAATGTCGGTGCCGACCAGCCCCCAGCGCAGCCCGCCCTGCACCTTGTGGCTGTAGCGGTCCAGCACGATCCCCGCCGACCAGAGTTCAAGCCCCGAAGAACAGGCCGCGCTCCAGACCACAAGCGGATGCGCGCGTCCGGCACCGGCCTCGATCAGCTTCGGCAGGCCGACCGTGTCGAGCCAGTCGAAATGCGCCTTTTCGCGGAAGAAACTGGTGGTGTGGGTCGCCAGGCTTTCCACCAGCCGCTGGATTTCGGCGGGCCCCTCGGGGCTTTGCAGATGCAGAAGATACTGATCGTAATCGTCCAGCCCGAGCGCCGTCACCCGCCGGTCCAGCCGATAGGAGATGAACTGCGTGTTCGACGGATCGATCCGGATCCCGGCTTCCGCCTTCAGGATCGTCACGAGTTCCCGCGCCGCCGCGGTGCTCATCGGCACCGCGGGTTGTGTCAGCATGTCGGCATAGGCCACAGAGGGTCCGCGCAAGGCCGTCTCCCTCAATCGAAGTCGAACGGCCCGGGCAAGGCCGCCGAGTCCGACTGGCCAAGCGCCGCGCGCAGGTCGATCATGTAGACAAGCTCCCCCTCGACCCGGGTCAGCCCGAACATCGCCCCGGCGTTCCAGCCCCCCGGCACCGAGGGCACCGGATCGACCTCGGCCTCGTCGACCTCGACCACGGTGCGCACCCGGTCGACGACGATGGCGATCGCCGCCTCGCGGTCGGTCTGCAGGTCGAGGACGATGATCCGGCCGTTGCGGTCATCGACCTGCCGCGACAGGCCGAGCGACAGCGCGATGTCCATCACCGCGATGCCTTCGCCGCGCAGGTCGATCATGCCCAGCAGCGCCGCCGTGGCATTGGGCAGCGGGGCAATCACCTGATGGTCGAGGATCTCGCGGACATCCGCCACATCGGCCGCCAGGATCTGGTTGCCGATGTCGAAGGTCACGTAAGCCCGCCGCGGTTCGACCACTTCGGCTTCGACCGGGTGGCCAAACTGCGACGATTCCTTGAGAAGCGGGGCGGCAGTCATCCGGAGGTCCCTTTCGTTTCTGAAAAATTCCCGGCGGTCCGGCCGCCCGGAGGAAGCCTGCCCGGCCCTTGCGGGGGCCGGACAGCGCATCGGGCAAAGCCCCGGTGTCAGATCTTCTCGAAGTCGGAATCGTCCACGTCGTCTTCCGACAGATCAAGGGCGAAGCCGCCGTTGCGGGTGCCCGCCGCCACGCGCGTCTTGCGACGGCTGGCCGGGGCCGCGGCCGGGGCCTCCTGCCGCGCGGTGCGCGCCCAGGCGGCATCCTTGGCGCGTTCGGCGCGGTCGGACCGGCCGGGCTCGCCCTGCACCTTGAAGAAGCCGATCACGTCATGCAGCTGCTCGGACTGGCTCGCCAGCTCCTCGGAGACCGAAGCGGCTTCGGTCGAGGCCGAGGCGTTGCGCTGGATCACCGTGTCGAGCTGACGGATCGCCAGGTTGATCTGGTCGGCGCCGGTGTTCTGCTCGCGCATCGCGGCCGAGATCTCCTGCACCAGATCGGCGGTGCGCTGGATCGCCGGGACCAGCTCGCCCAGCATGTCGCCGGCATTGCGGCTGACCTCGACCGAGCGGCTCGACAATTCGTTGATCTCGCGCGCCGCCTGCTGGCTGCGTTCGGCCAGCTTGCGCACCTCCGAGGCCACCACCGCGAAGCCGCGGCCATGCTGACCCGCCCGCGCCGCTTCCACCGCCGCGTTCAGCGCCAGAAGATCGGTCTGACGGGCGATTTCCTGGATGATGGTGATCTTGTCGGCGATCGTCTTCATCGCGCCGACCGCCTCGTCCACCGCCTTGCCGGTGTCGATCGCGCGGCTCGAAGCCTGGGTGGCGATCTTTTCGGTCTGCGCGGCATTGTCGGCCGATTGACGAATGTTCGCCGTCATCTCTTCCATCGCCGAGCTGGCCTGTTCCGCCGCCGCCGCCTGTTCGGTCGAGCCCGAGGACAGATCCTCGGCGGTCGCGCTCATCGCATGGGCCCCGGCCGAGACGCTTTGCGACGACACATGCATGTCGATCACGATTTCCTGCAGCTTGCCGATCATCGCTTCGAGCGCGATGCCAAGCGTGTCGGCCTCCGAGCGACGCTTGATCGACACCGTCAGATCCCCGCGCGAGATCGATTCGGCCACATTGGCCATGCCGTCGAGCGCCACGGTCATCTCGCCCAGCGCCTGCATCAGCTCGCCGATCTCGTCCTTCGAGGTGACGCGGGTATCGACCTTCAGATCCCCTTCGGCGACCTTGCGGGCGACGCTGACAGCACGGTTCATGCCCCGGGTGATGCCGATCAGGATCAGCGTCGCGGCAATCAGCGAGCCCAGAACCGCAATGCCCGAAATCGTCAGGATCAGGGTCTTGCTATTGTTGTAGCTGGCGTTCAGCTGCTCTTGCGACGCCATCATCGCGGCACTGGCAACCTGCGAGACCTTGTCGAGCTGCGCATAGAGCTGCGCAAGCTGGTCCTTCATCCTGCCCTGCATGATGACGGCGGCCTTGCCTTCGGAATTGGCGAGGGTCAGCTTCTCGAGATCATCATTGATCGAGAGGTAATCCGCGACGACGGCCTTGATCGCATCCACCTCGGCCGGGAAACGCGCGCCCAGCATCGTGTCCAGCTCGTCCATGTCGGCCGACAGTTCGGCGCGCAGCTTCTCGACCTGGCCCAGCTTCGCGGCCGTGCCCTCGTCGCTGCTGTCCATGATCGCAAGCGCATTCATCGTCGCGACTTCCATGATCGCGCGCTCGACTTCCATGACCTGCATTTTCGCCACATCGGCGGGAACCGGCAGCACCGGCGCCCGGGCCACGACCTCCTGCAAGGTGTCGATCGCCCCATCCATTTTCGTCAGATCATCGTAGGACGGCCCCATGAAAAGCGCCTTGGCCTTCGACACCGTCGCCTGACGCGAGAGGTCCAGCAGTTCGTTGCGGGTCTCGGCCACCAGTTTCACCTGCGCATCAAGCGCAGTCAGCTCCTGCCCGAGGGTCCCTTCGTCAAGCGCGCGCATCTCCTCGACGATCTTCGTCCGCTCGGCCCGATCCGCGGCGATGCCGTCTTCCAGCGCCTGCATGGCGGCATCGGTATCCGTGGAGATATGCTGCAGCGTCTTGATGTCGGAATTCGCGTAGCTGTCCTTCAGCATCACCGAAAGCGTCTGGATGCGCGCCTGCACATTGGCCATCCGGTTCGCATCGGCGTTCGAGGATTTCAGAGAGGACAGCCCTATCCAGGAAATGGCTGTCAGCATGATGAGGACCAACCCGAAGGTGGCCATCAGCTTGATCTTGATCGTCAGCTTCATGGTCGTCTCACTTTGTTCGGTTCAAGCCGCCTGTTCGGGACGGAAGAGGTTTTCGGGATCGAGAAGGAGAATGAGGTCGTCGCCGCGCCGAAGCGCGCCGGTGACATAGTTGGAAGGCCAGGGAGAGCCGTTTTCCGGCAGCGATTCGATCGCGGAGGGATCGATGTCGACGACTTCCTGGACCTCGTCGGCCAGCATGGCGAGGCGGAAGGACTCGGCGCCAAGGGTGATGTCGAGCACCACCACCCGGCCTTCGTTGGTGGCATGCACCGGCATCCGCAGCCGTTGCCGGACATCGACCAGCGGCACCACGGCGCCGCGCACGTTGATCAGCCAGGGCGCGAAGGCCGAGGCGCGGGGCACCCGGGTGCGCGGGATCGGGTCGATGACCTCGTGCACATGGGTGACCGGGATCGCCAGCGCCTCGCCGCAGACGCGGATGATCAGGGCGATGGAGTTGGTCTCGTCCTCGGCAAGGACGGTCGCGGCGGAAGAATGTGTCATCCGGGGTCTCCTCAGGCCGCAAGGCCGATGTTGATGCCGCCCAGACGCCGCAGCAGCATCGCCACATCCAGGATCAGCGCCACCGTGCCATCGGCGAGGATCGTCGCCCCGGCGAAATCATCAAGATCGGCGTGATAGGCGCTCATCGGCTTGATCACCGTCTGGTGCTGGCCAAGGATGTCATCGACCACGAGCCCCATCCGTTCGCCCTCGGCGCGCACGATCACCACGCGGCGGCGGCCGTCGTTTTCGACCGTGCCTTCCAGCGCATCGGCCAGATCGACGAAGGGCACCAGATGCTCGCGGATCCGCAGCATGCGCCGGCCGCTGTTGCGCGTCAGTTCGGTGACGTCGAATTCGACGCATTCCTCGACCGCGATCAGCGGCAGCACGAAGACATCGGGGCCCAGCCGCACCAGCAGCCCGTCGATGATCGCCAGGCTGAGCGGCAGGCGCAGCGTCAGCCGCGTGCCCTCGCCCTTGCGCGAGGTCACCTCGACGGTGCCGCGCAGCCCGGTGATGGCCGACAGGACGGCATCCATGCCGACGCCGCGGCCAGAGACCGACGAGACCTTGTCGGCGGTGGAAAAGCCGGGCGCGAAGATCATCTGCGCCAGCGCCGAGTCGCTCGGGCGGGCATCGGCGGCCAGCAGACCGCGTTCGATCGCCTTCAGCCGGATCTTTTCGTGATCCAGTCCGCGGCCGTCGTCCTCGATCACGATGACGATCTCGCCCGCATCCTGCGACGCGGCCAGCCGCACCCGGCCCTGCGCCGGTTTGCCCGCTGCCAGACGATCGGCCGCCGATTCGATGCCGTGATCGGCCGAGTTGCGGATCATGTGCACCAAAGGCTCGCTGAGCCGGTCGAGCACGTTCTTGTCGATCTCGGTCTCGCCGCCGTCGGTGACCAGCACCACATCCTTGCCCAGTTCGGTCGACAGATCGCGGACCACGCGGCGGAACTTGCCGAAAACTGTCTCGATCGGCAGCATCCGCACCGAGAGCGTGGTGTCACGCAGGCCGGTGACCAGCCGATGCACCTCTTCGACCAGACCTTCGAGCGTCGAATCGCCCAGCCGCGCCGCGGTCTGGTTCAGCCGGGCCTGGGCGATCACCAGCTCGCCGAGCTGGTCGAGGATCGAATCGAGCTTGGCCGAGGGCACGCGCACGGTGTCCTGCCCCGCCATCGTCTGGGCGCGCGGTGCGGAACGGGCCGGGGCCGGGGCCGCTGCCGGAGCCGACGTCGGGGCGGCAGGCGTCGGGGCCGCGGCGGCGGGGGTCTCGGCCGCGGGCTGCGCCACCGGCGCGGCCGGGGCGGCGGTCTCTTCCTGATCCAGGGCGACGATGCGCGGATCGGCATCATCGGCAAAGACGAAGACCGACTCGATCGCCGCACGCGGCTGCGCCGTCGTCAGCTCGACCACCCAGCCCAGATGCGATTGCGTCGGATCCAGATTTTCCAGCGCCGGCAGGTCGGAGACATCGCAGCGGACCCGGCAGGCGCCAAGGTCACGCAGTTCCCCCAGCAAAAGATCCGGGCGCATGCCGCAGCGCAAAGCGCCTTTCGAGGGGCGGAACGACACTTCCCAGCGGGCAAGGCGCACCACCGCGGGCGGGGCCCCGGCCACGGCGCCTTCCAGCGCGGCCAGAATCCGCCGCGCCTGATCCGAGCCGACCAGCTCTGCCGTCGCGGCCTCGTCGCCCCCGGCATCGAGCAGGGCGATCACATGATCGCGGCCTTCCAGCGCCGCATCGAGCAGCGGCTTGGAAATGCCGATCTTGCCCTCGCGCACGCGGTCGAAAGCGTCTTCGAAATGGTGCACGAAGGCGGACAGGGCCGGAAAGCCGAACATCGACCCCCCGCCCTTGAGCGTGTGCAGGGCCCGAAAGACCGAGTCGATCGCCTCGGGCGAGGCCTCGGTCTCGAGATCGAGCAGCATCTGCTCGAGCTGCGTCAGCAGATCCCGGGCTTCGTGAATGTAACTCTGGGCGGCGGGGTTCATCGGATGTCCCTTCTGTCCGTCAACCGGCCAGCTTGCGCGCGACGGCAACCAGCATGGCGGCATCGAAAGGCTTGTTCAGCCAGCCTGTGGCGCCAAGCGCCTTGCCCTCGGCCTTCGCCTCGGGCTTCGTCTCGGTCGTCAGCATCAGGATCGGCACGCCCGACCCCTTCGGCTCCTGCCGGGCCTTGCGAATGAACTCGAAACCGTTCATCACCGGCATGTTGAGGTCGACCACGACCAGCGACACCGGCTCGCTTTTCAGCTTGGCCAGCCCCTCCAGTCCGTTTTCGGCCTCCACCACGCGGTAGCCCACCCCGGAGAGGGTGAAGGAGACCATGTCGCGGATCGCCTTGCTGTCATCGATCGTCAGTACCGTTTTCGCCATCCTCAGCCTTCCCATCCAAGTTGTTCGAGCGCATCGCGGCTGGCGTCATCGACCCGTGCAGACCGCCCCGCGGCATCGGCGGCGGCCACGGCGGCCAGCGCCAGTTGCATCGCCACCACGCCGAGGCGTTCCTCGCCCTCAAATCGCACCAGAACCGCCCCCTCCCCCTCGGCAAGAAGGCCAAGAAGGCGCTGGCGGCACGCTTCGGCGTCGGCCATGGTCAGATCGGCCGGGATCGCAAGGGTCAGCACTGTGTCGTCTGTCACGTCAGCCTCTTTCCGCGTCATCATGTCTCAAGCGCCACTGATACGCCCGATCCGTTTCCGCCCCGTTAATCGCCACGGGCCGAAATCCCTTGCGGCAAAGGGTGCCGACAATTCTTCGCATCTCGTCGCGCGCCTAGAGATTTTCTTAATCCCCCTCGCCCAGAGTGCCCTGCAGACGCGGCACATCGCCGCCACCCCGGGGTCAGGCAGGATCAGGCAGGAATGGACAGGCTATCTTCCGTGCAGTCCGTGCGTCGCGACATGATCGCGTCGCTTGACGCGCTGTCTTCGGTTCTGGTCGACGTGCGCGGGCATCTGCTGACGGTGAACGATCGCACCGGCGCGCTGATCGCCGCGCAGCAGGAGCCGGTCGCAGGCGTCACCCATATTCCGGAACTGGCGGGCGATCTGGCCAAGGCGATGCGGCACTGGTCGGCCAGCATGACCAATGGCACCAGCCGCACGCTGCTGCGCGACACCCGCAAGCTGCTGAACGGGCTGACGCGGATTCGTATCTTCTTTCAGTTCCTTGCCACGATCACCTCGATCCAGATCTCGCGCAGCCGCTCGGGTCAGCTCAGCGCCTTCGTCGGCGCCCTGCGGGGGGTCTCGGCGCAGATCGAAACCGAACTGGCCCAGGCGCAAGGCGGTCTGGACGCCTTTGACCAGTCCTTCGAGGCCATCCTTGCCGTCGCGCGCGAGGGCGCCGATCACCTCGACCCGGCCGCCCGCCGCCTGACCGAGATCCTGGCGCCGATCGTCGCCGGACAGGCACAGATGACCGGGCGGCGGCACCGGGTCACGGCGCAGGCGCAAGAGCTGTCGGGCCGGATCGAACAGGTGATCGGCCGTCTGGTCGGCACGTTCCAGTTTTCGGATTCGGCGGCGCAGCGGCTGGAACATGTCGAGACCATCCTCGCCCGCGCCGCCGCGCGCGGCCCCGGGGCCGAGCGCGCGGCCTTTGAACGGCTGGCCGCGGCGCAGCTGCAGGCGCTGGAACGCGACACCGCCGACGTGCTCTCGCTGCTCGACGACAGTTTCCAGACCATCGAAGGGCTGGGCGACAGCTTCGTCGCCGAGCTTGCCGCGCAACGCGCCGAGATGGAACCGCTTCTGGCCGCGCAGGACCGCGCCTTTGGCCAGCTGAACGAGGCCCTGGGCACGGTGATGCCGATGCTGCAGGGGATCATCGCCCGTTCGGCCGGGTTCGAGGGGCAGATCGACCTGCTGCATCAGCGGCTCGACAATCTGGCGGGCATCGGCCAGACGATCGGGCTGGCCGGAGTGAACTCGCATCTCGAAGCGGCCCGGGCCGAGGTCGGGCAGAAGGAGCTGACCTATATCGCGATGTCGGTGAAGGAGACGGCGCAACAGGCGCTCAAGACCTTTGCCGATACCGGGCGCACGCTGGATCAGCTGCGCAAAAGCTTCGACACCGGGGAATTTTCGGCGCTGCAGGACGGGATGAACCGGCTTGAGGGCGATCTGGGGCAGATCGCGACGGGGCTGGAGCAGGCGCGGACGCGTCAGGGGCTGCTGTCGCGGCTGGAAGACGAGACGCGGACGGAAACCGCGGCGCTGGCGCGGCTGGCGGTTTCGGGCCGGCAGATGACCTCGGCCCTGGTGCAGACGATCCTGCGCATCGAGGCCTTGGGCGCGCTGCTGCAAGAGGGGCTTGGGGCGACGCCGGATCTGTCCTGTCTGGACGAGATTTCGCCGATCTACACGATGGACCGCGAACGCGAAATCCATGCCGAGGTGATGGGGCTGCCGCTCGAGGCGGCGGGTTTCGGCGCGGCCGAACTTGCCGCTGCCGCGCCGCAGGACACGTTGGATTCGATCCTGTTCTGACGGCTTGCCGCGATCCCGGGCGGGGTCCGCGGGCGGGCTGGAAATGGCCTGACACCTTTCCCAAGGCGGCGATGCGCTCGATGTGCCGAAGGCCAGCGGCGCGGCGATTTCCGCGCGATGCCCTGCGCGGTCACGGCCTCAGGGCGCGGCTTTCGGCTGCAGCGCCTCGGGCAGCGGGATGAATTCGGCGCCGTCACCGGGCGGCAGGCGGAACCGGCCATGCTCGAAGTCGCCCTTGACCCAGGCCTCTTTCGCGGCCTCGATCTTCTCGCGCGAGGAGGCGACGAAATTCCACGACACATAGCGCGGCCCGTTCAGCGTCGCGCCGCCCAGGGCCATCAGCCGCGCGCCCTGCGGCCCGGCGCTCAGGCTGATCCGGTCGCCGGGGCGAAACACCATCATCCGCCCGGCCTCGAAGCTGTCCCCCGCCACGGTGACCGATCCCTCGACCACATAAACGCCGCGGTCTTCGTGCTCGTCGGGCAGGGGCAACTGCGCGCCCGGGGCCAGAACGACATCGGCATAGAAGGTCTCGGAGAAGGTCTTCACCGGCGCCCGCGCCCCCCAGGCCTGGCCCAGGATCAGCCGCACCTCTTTGCCCTCGTCTTCCAGAAAGGGCAGCGCCGCCTTGCCGTGATGCTCGAAACTGGCGGCGCGGTCCTCCTCGGCTTCGGGGAGCGCCACCCAGGTCTGGATGCCGAAAAGCGATCCGGGACGGGCCCGCATCTCACGGCTCGTGCGTTCGGAATGGGTGACGCCACTCCCCGCGATCATCCAGTTCACCGCGCCCGGATGCACGATCTGATGCGCGCCGGTGCTGTCGCGGTGCTCGAACGCGCCCTTGTAAAGATAGGTGACGGTGGCCAGGCCGATATGCGGATGGGGACGAATGTCGATACCGCCGCCGGTGAGGAATTCCGCCGGGCCGACCTGATCGAAGAAGATGAACGGACCGACCATCTGCCGCTTGGGGGCGGGCAGCGCGCGCTTGACCTCGAAGCCGCCGATGTCGCGGGCGCGCGGGATGATCAGGGTCTCGACGGGGCCAAGGCCGGGGGCGTCATGTGCTTGCGTGGGGTTCCAGCTCATCCGTGCCTCCTGTTGCGGGATGAGGGAGATATAGGGCGGGTTTCGCCCCTGTCTGCGCCGCGCCGCGCGCGGGTCATGTGCGGGGGCGCACCAAAGCCGCGGCGACCCGGCGGGGGCGGGCGCGGCGGGCGGGGGCGATCAGCTCCTCCAGCCGCAGCCCGGTCTGCGCCTCGGCGCGCAGAACCACCATCGCGGCGGCCTTCGCATCCTCGCCCGCGTCGTGATGCGTGAACTCAAGCCCCAGCGCCTGTTTGAGATGGGCAAGCCCGTGCCCGCCATTGCCGGAAAACTCGGGCCAGGCACGGCGGGCGATCTGCACGCTGTCGGCCCAGTGCCAGCCCGGTTCGGGCAGATCATGGGCGTGACAGGCCCGATGGATCGCGCCGCGGTCGAAGGGGCTGTGCTGAATGACGATCTGCGGCGCCAGCAACGGCGCGATCCGGGCCAGCACCTCGGGGAAGCTCGGCGCCCCGCGCACCTTGGCCGGGCCGATGCCATGCAGCGCCACATTGAAGGGCGCAAAGGGCTGGCGCGGGTCGATCAGCGTGCTGAACACCTCGATGGCGCCGTCATGCCGGACGCAGGCCAGCCCGATCTGGCACAGGCTCGCAGCATCGGCATTGGCGGTTTCGACATCAAGCGCGATGAAGCGGAACGGGCCTGCGGGAAGGGACACGCGTTTCTCCTTGATCGATGCGCCGTGCGGAAGGTCTGCCCGACAGCCCCGTGATATCTGCGCATCTGCGCACAGGGAATGCCGGATCTTCGCCCATTCCAATTTCCCGGCGCCGGGCCAGATTGGGCGCATCGAACCAGGGAGCCGCCGATGACCTTCAGACCCGTTCTTGCCACCAGCACCGCACAGCCCGCCATCGAGGGCGCAGGCGTGCATCTGCAACGCGTCTTCGGCTTTGGCGATCCGGCGCTGACCGACCCCTTCCTGATGATGGACGATTTCCGCAACGACGATCCGCGGTTTTATGCCAAGGGCTTTCCCTGGCATCCGCACCGCGGCATCGAGACGATCACCTATGTGCTTGAGGGCCAGGTGGAACACGCGGATTCGCTGGGCAACCGGGGGCTCCTTGGCGCGGGCGGCGTGCAATGGATGACGGCGGGCTCGGGCATCGTGCATCAGGAAATGCCCTTCGGCAATGCCGAGGGAAAGATGCACGGCTTTCAGCTTTGGGCGAACCTGCCCGCCGCGCTGAAGATGACCGCGCCGCGCTATCAGGACGTGGCGGCGGGCGACATTCCGATCGAGGGCGACGACGACGGCACCACCGTCAAGGTGATCATCGGGTCTTTCTGGGGCAAGACCGGCCCGGTCGACGGGATCGCGGCCAATCCGATGCTGCTCGATGTGTCCATTCCGCCGGGGCGGCGCAAGGTGCTGCCCATCGACACCCGCGCCAATGCGCTGGCCTATGTCTTTGCCGGATCGGGGACGTTTCGCGATGCAGCCGATCCGGTGGGCATCCAGGTCGAGAAGGAATTTCGCGGCCAGGAGCTGACCCTGCGCAACCGCACCGGCAACCGCACCCTTGTCCGGTTCGGCGCGGGGGACGAGATCACCGTTCAGGCGGGCGACGCGGGGATCCGGTTCCTGCTGATGACCGGCCGCCCGATTCAGGAACCCGTCGCCTGGCACGGGCCGATCGTGATGAACACGCAGGAGGAACTGCGTCAGGCCCTGCGCGAGCTGAACAACGGCACCTTCATCAAGCACGGCTGAGGGGGCCTGCGGCCTGCCGCGGTGCTGCCGCCCATCTCCCGGGGGCTGCCGCATCGCGGCCCTCGTCGCCGATCACCTGCGCGACATCCTCCATATGCACGCGTGCCCCCCGGCCCGCGCGGACAACTCGCGCTGACGAACCCCCTTGCGCGCGGGGCCGCCCGGAACCGGGCTGCGATTTCCCCGGTCTCGGGAAACATGCGATCTGTCCTGACAGATCATCTGGCGGAACTGATTGGTTTATGCAGATCAAAACCCGCCTCTGCACAGGCGTTGATCCCTCAAAACAGATCAATCGCCGCCGTTGGCACATCAAAAAGGATCACATCACGTGTCGTCGCCCTTTGATCCGTGGCCATGTCGGCAAACAGCTGCGTGTCTGCGCGATGATCGATGCGCCGACCGGTTCATCCCCGCATTGGCGGGGAACAGTCTTCCTGCAGATCCTTGATCCAGCAAGATTTTCGCAATGTCAAAGAGCGCATCGAATTCTCTCCAGCTTTCCGCTTCGGATCGGCCTCACCTGTCCGGCTTGAAACTCACCAGCTTCAGCCCGTCGAAATCCACCGGCCTCCGGCGATTTCGACCTGCGGTCCGGAAGTCGTAGCCCTGATCATCACGCTTTCGATGGTGTGATAATCGCGCAGCGCCGCCCCCGCGTCAAAGATCGCCACCGAAGCATCCAGCGTATCAAGGGCAGTAAAATCGCCGTCGCGACGGATGCCAAGCGCCGCGCCCGGACGCCCGAGGAGGGCGGACCGGCCGGGCCAGATCAGCGAGCCGCCCCGTTCGTGCCCCGCCAGTTCGCCCATCGCGGCAAGGCTGGCCGAGAGGCCGAAGATGAGAAAGGGCTGCATCACGCCCCCCGCACCGCATCGGTGACAAAGCGGACAATCTCGCCCAAGCTGGGGCGCATCCACGGCAGATCCCCGGCCCGGCCGGGCTGACCGCAGGGGACATTCGCCCAGATCAGATCTCACAGGCTGCCCCGCCCCTCGCGCGGGTCGATCAGCGTCACCAGAGGCCCGCCGCCGCGCATCGAGGTGCGGTTGCCGCGCCCCCCGAAGGCGCAAAGGCCAGAAACGTATAAAGCGCCATTGCCGCCGTGGGCAGATCGAGCACCGGCTAGCTGTGAGTTCTCATCAGGTTGTTCACCCTTTTGACGGGTGACAGGCCGTTAAGTGCGGAGTGTGGTCTTGATGTGTTGAACCAGTCAAGCCATCGCGGCAGGTCGGTATTTCGCGCTTGGGCAGACGGGTGTACGAGGCCGTAGGCCCATTCTCTGAGGAGGGTCTGGATGAACCTCTCGGCCCTGCCGTTGGTCTTTGGTGTATGGGGGCGGGTGAAGATGTGACCCGCGCCGGGTTTGCCGGAGGCGGATTTGGGTTGGTGACGCGGCCATGGCTTCAGTTTCCAAAGCCGCATGGAAGTCTGCTTCCGCTTCGGCGGGCGGAATGGTCCCGATCGGCTTGAGCAGGCGGCGATTGTTGAACCCGTCGACCCATTCCAGCGTTGCGTATTCCACCGCCTCGAAGCGGCGCCATGGACCGCGACGATCGATGACCTCGGCTTTGAAAAGCCCGTTGATCGTCTCGGCCAGCGCCTTGTCATGGCTGTCGCCGACGGGGAAAGGGGACCGTGGCCCCGGTGGGGCCGCGTAAGCCCCTGAAGCGACCGAAGGTTCGATACCCGCTTCGGCCAGCCGCGCGGGTCGTCTTTGATCGACAGATATTGGTTGCCGCGGTCGCTGTGGTGCCAGCGCGATCCATGCTGCCCGTTCGGCGATCCGCTTGAACCGACGGCGCGGTCCGCCGAACTGTCGAGGACCAGACGCACGGCGCGTTCGCGCACTTCCGGGAAAAACTTGTTCGTTGTCTTGCTCATGATGCTCCATCCTACTCAGGAGTTGGAGCCTCCGGCAAACCCGGCACGGGTCAGAACATCACGTCGCGCGCCTGTTGGGCATTGCCCGAGGTGGTGACGATATAGGAGGTCAGCGCGTTGAAAAGCTGCGAGGCGGCGACCCCCGCGAGGATCGTGTGGTTCGGCCCGCTGGTCGCGCCGTTCGACAAAAGCGCCACCAGCGCGAAGGCGGCGAAGGCGCCCGCGAAAGCCCCCATGGACAGCGACAGCCCGCCCGCGCCGATGCCCAGCACGATGACCGCCACCGCGCCGGTCGAGGCCCCCGCCGAGACGCCCAGCACGAAGGGTTCGGCCAGCGGGTTGCGCAGCAGCGCCTGCAGGATCGCGCCGCAGATGGCCAGCCCCGCGCCCGCCAGCGCCGCGACCAGCGCGCGGCTCAGCCGCAGGTCCCAGACCACGCTCTGCTCGATGCGCGGGATCTCGGCGGTCGTGAGGCCCAGCCCGTTGCCCACCGCCAGCACGACCGTGCCAAGCGCGATGGCATAATCGCCGACGGTCATCGCCACCGCGACGGCAAGACACAGAACCAGAAGGGACACCGTCAGAAGCAAGAGGAATTTCCCCGCCCCGCTTCCGGTCTCGTCACGAATGCTCACGGCAGGTCGAAGGAACGGAGCTGGTCTGCCAGTTGCTCGGCGCCGTAAAGCGTGCGGATCGAGGGGTTCATCGCCGCCCCGCTCATCACCGCGATGCGCCCCGCCTTGACCGCCTCCATCTGGCTGACCGCCGGATCGGAGGTCAGCCAGGCGATCTTGGTGTCGGCCCGGTCAAGGTCCCAGCGGTTGCGGTCCACCTGCGCGGCGACGAAGACGGTGGGATTGGCGGCCATGATGCCTTCCCAGCCCAGGGTCGGCCATTCCGCCTCGGTCCTGATCGCGTTGGAGCCGCCAAGCAGATCGGCGATGTAGCCCGAAGGCCCATGGCCGCCGCCCAGATAGGCATCGTCGGCAGGCGAGGGGCTGGAGAACCAGAACAGGAAGGTCAGATCCTCGCGCGGCGCGAATTCGGCGCGCAGGGCGGCCTCGCGGGCCTTGAAATCGGCGATCACCGCCGCGCCGCGCTCGGCCACGTCGAAGATGCGCGCCATGTCCTCGATCTCCTTGTAGAGGAGGTCCATGGACCACAGATCCTTGCGGACACCATAGGCAGAGCTCGCCGCGCTGCCGTTCGCGCTCTGCGTGTCGGCCTCGGTGGTGCAGGCACTGGGCGAGAGGTAGGTCGGGATGCCGAGCGCTTCCAGATCTTCACGCTTGGTGACCTTGCTGTCGGGCCCCATCAGCGTCACCAGCATGGCAGGCACGAAATCGGGCTGCTGCGCCAGCACCGCTTCAAGCGTCGGGAATTCGACCGTCAGCACCTCCACCTTGTCATGCGCCGCGGCCAGCTCCGGCAGGACGCTGTTCGGCCAGAAGGCGGTGGCGGCCATGCGATCCTCGAGCCCCAGCAGGAGCAGGATCTCGGCGCTGTTCTGCCCCAGCGCCACGGTGCGCTCGGGTGCTTTCGCGAAGGTCACCTTTTGCTCGCAATTCTCGATGGTGAGGGGATAGCTCGTCCGCTCGGCAAGCGCGGCGGAGCAAAGGCAGGAGAGGGCGACGCCACCCAGAATGGCGGTCTTGAGGGGCAACATGGGGGAGGGTCCGGTTTCCGAGTGAAAGAGTCGATTTTCACTATCCCCGCAACCCGCGGAACTCAAGAGTGTTTTACTCAGGAACTGCGGGCGAAACAGGACGCCCCTGCCCCTCGCCCGCTTGTTGCACGCTCCGCGCCGTCACAAGGCGGGCGCGGGCCAGGAGGCGCGCCCGGGTCTCCTCCGTCAGCGCCGGGGCACCGTCAGGCGTCCGCTTGCCAGCAGCACGCCAAGGATCGCCAGCGCGACCCCGGCCAGTTGCGAGAGCTCGGGCGTCCGGCCGAAAAGCGCGGCGATCGCCAGAGCGGAGACCGGCACGAGGTTGAACAGCACCGAGGTCGCCCCCGGTCCGCGGATCTGAATCCCGACCTGCCAGAACAGATAGGCCAGAACCGAGCCCGCCAGCGCCATCCAGAGCGTCGCACCCCAGGCGGCGGGCGAGGCTGCCAGAACGCTTGCCACCGGCGTCTCGAGGGCGAAGGCCGCCCCCAGCAGCGCCAGCGCCCCGGCCAGCATCGTCCAGACCGAAGTCTCGAGCGGGCTTGCCGCGACCACCCAGCGGCGGCAGCCGACGGTGTAAAGCGCCCAGGCAAGACTGCCAAGCAGGATCAGCCCGTCCCCCGGCGCCAGCCGCGCCCCCGAAAACGCGCCCACCGTCAAGGCCACGCCCACAAGGCTGATCGCCATCCCGGCCAACGTCCCCGCCTTCGGCCAACGGCGGGTCAGCGCCGCCTCGATCAGGGTCGTCGTCAGCGGGCTCGTGCCCATGATCAGCGCCGCGGTGACCGGGCTGGAACTGCGCATGCCCAGAAACAGTGCCGCGTTGAACCCCGCCACCCCCACCACGCCAAGCCCCAGAAACACCTTCCAGTTCCGCCGCAGCGCCGGAAGGCCGGAGCCCTCGGCGAGCCAGAGCCAGCCAAGGATGGCCAGCGCCGCGATCAGAAACCGCCCGGCCGCCGCGGTCCAGGGCGGCATCTCCTGCAGCACGACGCGGGTCGCCTCGAAATTCGAGCCCCAGAAGACGGCGGCAAGCGCGCTCAGCGCGAAGGCCGCCGTCTCGGCGCGCGGCCGCGGGGCAGAGAAGACGTCGGACATGGAACCCTCCTGTTTGACACGAAGGATCTGTCCCATGTCCCATTCCTGGAATATATGGCAAAGATCGTGCATCTGATTTCCAAAAATGGAACGCGCATGGAGCCACAGAACTGGGACGACATCCGGCTGTTTCTGGCGCTGGCGCGCGAGGGCACGCTGCAGGGCGCGGCGCGGCGACTGGGTCTTGGCGTTGCCACGATCTCGCGGCGCATCGACCGGATGGAGGCGACGCTCGGCCTGCCGCTGTTCCTGCGCCGCCAGACCGGGCACGAACTGACCGACCAGGGCGCGGCGCTGCTGCCCCGGGCCGAGGCGATGGAACTGGCATTGCAGGAAATGCGGCGCGAGGCCGGGGCGCAGGTCGAGATCCGCGGCCTGGTGCGGCTTGCCAGCATCGAAAGCCTGGTGGCGCCGGTCGTGCTGCCCGCGCTCGGGCCGCTTCTGGCGGCGAATCCCGGGCTCGACGTCGAGGTGCATTGGGGGACGGCGACGGTGAACCTGCACCGCCATGACGCCGATCTGGCCTTGCGGATGGTGCCGCCCGAGCGCGGCAACCTGACGGTGCGGCGGCTGGCGCAGATGGGCTTCGGCCTTTACGGCCCCGCCGAGGGGGCGCCGCCCGCGCGGCATGTGACCTGGCCCGACGCGCCCAGCCTGGCGGTGCCGCTTGCCTGGTCGGCGGCCTTTGGCGCGCGCACGGCGCCGCGGCTGGCGCTGAACACGCTGACGGCGCAGGTTCAGGCGGTGCGGGATGGGCTGGGCGTCGCGGTGCTGCCGCATTTCCTTGCGCGCGAGGCCGGGCTGCGCCTGCTGGCGGCCCGGCTGCCCGACGGCGCGCCGATGGAGCGGCCGATCCTCCTGGCCACCCACGCGGAACTTGCCGCCTCGCGCCGGGTGCGCGCGGTGGCTGCGGCGATCGCGGATCATGTCCTCGCGAAGCGTCACGATCTGGAGGGCGCGTAAGGCGCGCCCGTCGGCGCCGGAGCGCAAGAACAGGTCCTCATCCTCGCCGCAATCGTCTTGTTCCGGAGAGGATCAGGAACGCGTCCCGAGCCTGGCGGAAAGCCCTTCAGGCAATTGATTGGCAATCACAATCACAGATCGACGCAGCGGATGGCTGGCGGAAGCAGTGTCCGCCATATACGGACCTCAAAAATTGGTAATTATTAATATTCAATGTATTATGGAACTTCCGGCGAGCAGATCGTGGAGCATTTTGCGCAGCGTCATTGAACGCGGCAATGATCGCATTGCCAACGCTGCGCCGCCTCTGGCGCAGCTTGACGATCCAGTTCCCGCCGATGCCCGAAGCCGGAATGGTCAGCCCGCCGCCAGCGGCATGGACGGCGGAAAACTTCAGCTGCACCCCGGCCAGCGAGAAGCGCAGCATGGTCCTGCCCCCTGCCCTTCGGCCATGTCTGCGTAACCGCCCGCAGGACTGTCATCGCCTTCGGCAGGCGTCATCGTGATCACCCCGGGCAGATCCTGCCGAAACGCCCGCAAAGCCGGAATTCGCGCCCTGCGTTCACCCCGGCCCGCGCGGACAAATCGCGCTGGCTGACCCCCTTGCGCGCAAGGGCCGCCCGGAACTGGGCGGCGATTTCCTCGGCCTCGGGGATCACGGCGATCTGTCCTGACAGATCATGTGGCAGATCTGATTGGTTCATACAGATCAAAACCTGCATCTGCACAAGCGTTGATCCATTAAGGCAGATCAATCGCCGCCGTTGATACATCAAAGAGGATCACATCAAGTGTAATCCCCGCGTGGGCGGGGAACAGCTCGCCAAGATATCTCGAGAAAGTGCCGGGCTGATCGCTCAGCCCGGCAACCCAGTCAGGCGGCCCGCTCCGGGATCTTGAGGCCCAACCATTCGGAGTAGAAGGCGTCGATATCCGGTTCGAAATCATGGATGACCGGATACCAGGGCGTCGGCGCTTCGACGTCGAGCAAATCACCGGAAAGCGGGCAGTAATACTCCCGGATCACCTGCCACCCCGCCGTCGGCGCCATCAGGCGCGGATAGATCTCTTCCATCGCCTCGGGGGTCTCGCGCACCCGCATCACCGCATGCAGCTTCCAGTTTTCGCGCCAGTCGCAAAACTCGTGGCCCGCATGGGATTTCACCACCCATTTGTGGTCGCTCTTGCGCTGAACGATATAAAGCTTCGGCCCCAGCGGCAGGATGATCCTGTCCTCCCACGGCACCTGGTCTTGCAGAACCTCGAGATACATCACGAACCGGTCCGCATCCTTGGGCGTCGCCAGCATCGTGTGCAACGTGTCCCGGTCGATCTTGCCATCAACCAGATCCTTGATCTTCGCCTTGGTGTAAGCCATCGGTTTGTCTCCGCAAAAAGAGGGGGATGCCGCGCCGGACGCGGCACCCGGAAGGTCATTCCTCGACGAACTGGACGGTTTTCACGTCCGGCAATTCGCTCAGATCCATCGAATAGTCCCGGCCATAGGACGGGATCGGCAGATCGGCTTCCATCAGGCGCCAATCGATCGGCAGGTCCCAGAACTTGCGGAACCCTTCCTCCCATTTCGGACCGAGCTTGAAGCTTGCGGCAAACATCTGCTGCACATGCACGCCCGCCTCCTTTTTCAGGATCCGGTCGCGTTCGCCCTTCATCCATTCCGCGGTCGGCACGGCCTTTGCGAGACGGTCCTTGCGGATCGCGGCGCGGCGCGCCTCGGTCGCTGCAGCATCCGCCGCAAGAAGACCGTCCGCGCCCTTGACCAGCACGACGCCATAGACGCTCTGGGCGAAGCGCTCGACCAGATAGCCGCCGTTCACATCGGCAGCCACCGCCCCGGGGTCGCGGTCGAGCGGATCGCCAAAGCCCGGCCCCCCCCGCATGTAGTTGAGATAGAGGTCATAATCCTTGAACATCGCCTCGGTGGTGATCGCCTGCTTGTCGCGCTTGATCCGCGCCCCCTTGAGGAGGCCGTCCCAGACCGGGTTGCCGGGGTCGGTGTCGCCGCCATGGGGGATGTCGCCGCCCTGCGCGATGATCTCCTTCAGCCCGGTTTCATGCGCTTCGAAACGATAGCCCGAGGCGGCCGGATAGCCCCCCATCAGCCCCCAGTCGGAACTGATATGGCCGTTGCCCATGAAGAACATCGTCCAGTCCTTGGCGTTCCAGACCATGCGCAGGCTCTCGAAGCCGCAGCCGCCGCGATACTTGCCCGCGCCGCCCGAGGACGCCTTGATCTGGCGGCCGAGATAGACGAGCGGTTCGGCCAGTTCCCAGATCTCCATGTCGCCCATGTCGCCTTCGGGGTTCCAGATCGCCGCGGCATGGCTGAGGCCGTCGCCGATGGCGCTGGCGCCGACCCCGTTGGCCGCGCATTCGAAGGAATTGACGGCGTGGATCTCGTCATACTGGTTGAAGCCGCCGCCCTGAAGCCAGTTCGAGGTGTTGGCATTGCCGGCGTTGACCTCCTCGAGATAGCCGCGCCCGAAATAGCTGCGCGACAGGCCCCGCCACAGCGCCGTCCAGGAGGACACCAGAAAGTGCCAGCTGTAGGCAAAGGCCACGCGCCGGTCATCGGGGTTCATCCAGGTGCCCTTGGGCAGGCGGAATTCGGTGCCGTAGGCGGCGCCGTCGTTGATCATCTCGGTCGGGATCAGGGTCTGGGTCATCATCACCCAGATGCCCGAGGTGAAGCTGACCGAATGCGCGTTGTAGGTGTGCCAGCCCCAGCGCGACGCGCCTTCGAAATCGAGCCGCCATGTGCCGTCCGGGCGGATCGTCATCTCCGAGGGCGTGTGCATGATCGTGTCGACCTTGGCGAAATCCGAGGGCACCCGCACATCGTCATGCGCATAGGGCACGTCGACGAAGCCCACCTGACGATACTTGCCGGGAATCGTCATCGCCTTGATGCGGTTTTGCAGCCCGAGCCGACCATGTTCGACCGCCTCATAGGCGAATTTCCAGTAGGCCTCGATCCCTTCCTCGGCAATCACCTCGGCCACCAGCTTGCGGATCATGTGACAGCCCGCGATCCGGGTGCGTTCATCAAGCATCCAGTAACGGGTGGTCCGGACCGAGCGCTGGCTCTCGTGCAGCCAGTCGCGAAACAGCGTGTCATTCTCGCCGACCTTGCGGCAGGTGACCGAATAGCCGTCGCCGAAGCGCTGCACCTGACCCGTGGTCATCGAGCCCGGGCCGACGGCGCCGGTGTCGATCACATGGGTCACCCCCCCGACCCAGCCGATCAGCTCGCCCTCATGGAAGATCGGCACGATGGTGTGGATGTCGCAGGGGTGGACATTGCCGATCAGGCTGTCGTTGTTGCAGAAGATATCCCGGTCCTTGACGCCGGGATTGCTCTCCCAGTCGTTTTCGATCATGTATTTGATCGCGGCGCCCATGGTGCCGACATGGATGATGATGCCGGTCGAGGTCAGGATGCTGTCGCCCGCCGCATTGTAAAGGGTGAAGCACAGCTCCCCTTCCTGCTCCACGATCGGCGAGGCGGCGATCTTCTTGGCGGTCTCGCGGGCATCGACGACCCCCGCCCGAAGCCGCGAGAACAGCTTGTTGTACATGATGGGGTCGCTGTCGCGCAGCTCCATCTGCTTCAGCCCGGCATAGTGCCCGGTGCGTTTGCTGGCCTCCATGATGCCGTCGCGATGCTGTTTCAGCGTGTCGCCGCCACGGACGATGCCGCGGATTGCCGTTGGTGCGTTCATCTGCGTGTCCTCCCTTACACTTCCTTCAGGTGGAACAGGCGGTGCCCGTCCAGCCAGGTTTCGAACCCGTCCGGCACGACAAAGGTCGTCGCGTCGGATTCGATGATCGCGGGGCCGGTGATGCGGTTGCCGGGCAAGAGCTTCTCCATCCGGTAAAGCCGGGCATCGACCCATTTCTTCTTGCGGTAGAACTTGCGCGTGCCCAGTTTCGCCGCCTCGGGCGGGGTCGCCCCGGTCTCGGGCTCCTTCGGGATTTTCGGTTTCGGGATCGGCACCATGCCGCGCATGATCGCGCCGGTGACCGAATAGCCCAGCTCGGGCGAACGTGCCGAGGCGGCATAGACGCGGCCATAGGTGTCGTTGAAGGCGGCCACGAGCTTGTCCCAGTCTGCGGCGGTCTTCGCCGCCGGGATCGGGCTTTCGATCTCGAGGTCGTTGAGCTGGCCGCGGTATTGCATGCGGAAGCCGGGCTGCAGCTTGACCTGATCGCGCGTATAGCCGTTGAGCTCGAATTCCTCGAGCACGCGTTCGGTCAGCTCGTGCCAGGCGTCGTTGAGCGTGCGCGCCTCATGCGCCTTGAGATCGTCCGAGCCGTCGCGCGCGATATTGAGGTCGAGCGACTTGTCATAGCGATATTCGAAATCTGCCGCCGCACAGCCGAAGGCAGAGAAGCCCGCGGCCCAGGCGGGCACGATCACATCTTCGAAGCCCAGCCCCTCGGTGTAGCCATAGGTATGCACCGGCCCGGCGCCGCCATAGCTGAAGCAGGTGAAGGAAGAGGGCGAATAGCCCTTGCCCGAAATCATCGAGCGCAGGTAGTCGCGCAGATCGCTGTCGAGCAGTTCGATCACGCCCGCCGCCGCATCCTCGACCGAGAGGCCGAGCGGATCGGCGATCTGGGTCTTCATCGCGTCCCAGGCGCGCTGGCGATCAAGCTTGACCTGCCCGCCAAGGAAATTGTCGGGGTTCAGATAGCCAAGGATCACATGGCAGTCGGAAATCGTCACCGTCTCGATGCCGCTTTCGGCCCAGCACACGCCGACGCGATAGCCCGCACTGTCCGGGCCCAGCTTGATCGCCTTGGTGTAGGGATCAAGGCGGATGAAGCTGCCCGCGCCCGCGCCTACCGAATCCATCGCGACCAGCGGCAACGACAGCACGAGCCGCGCCATGTCCGGGTCGTTGCGGATCGTCAGCTCGTTTTGCGTGATCAGCGCCACGTCAAAGGACGTGCCGCCGATATCGGAACAGGCGATGTTCTTGTAGCCCAGCACCTCGCCCAGATATTTCGCCCCGATCACGCCGCCGATCGGCCCCGAAACGATGGTGCGCGCCAGTTCCTTCGCCTTCCACGAGATCGTGCCGCCATGCGTCGCCATCACCCGGAAATCGAACCGCGAGCCGTTTTCCTTGAAGGCGCCGGTGATCTTCCTGAGGGTCTGACGCGAGGGCTCGGCGGCATAGGCCTCAAGAATGGTGGTATTGGTGCGATGGGTCTCCTTGCGCACCGGATAGTAATCCGTCGAGGCGAAGACCGGGGTCGTCTTGCCCGCCTTCTCCAGTTCTTCGGCGACGATGTCGCGGACGCGGCGCTCATGGGCGGGGTTCTTGTAGCTGTGCAAAAGCGAAATCACGATGCCCTCGACATCCTGCGCGATCAGCTCGGCCGCCGCCTGACGCGCCGTCTCCTCGCGCAGCGGGATCACCACGTCCCCGAACATGTCGATCCGTTCCATCACCCCGCGCGTCAGGTGCCGCGGCACCAGCGGTTCGTCGTAGTAATGGGTGTTGAGATGGATCCGGTCCTCGTAGGCAAAGCCGAGATAGGCCTGGATCGCGCGGCCCATGCGGTGGAAATCCTCCATCCCCGCATTGACGATCAGCCCGCAGCGCAGCCCCTTGCGCTGCACCACGCGGTTGAGCATCGCCGTGCCCGAATAGACCCCGGTCTGGATCGAGGACAGGGCCTCCTCAAGGCTCAGCCCCCAGTGTTGCAGCCCCTCCCGGCTCGATTCAAGCAGCCCCAGCGCCTCGTTTTGCGGGGTCGATTGCGCCTTGCCGACAACGAAATCCCCATTCGCGTCGACAAAGAACGTGTCCGTCATCGTGCCGCCGGCGTCGATGCCAAGCACCTGAACAGAGCGGGTTTTTTCCCGGTCCAATGGCATGGATGTTCCTCCCTCCTGTGTCGCCGCCCCAAGACGGAGGTCGGCGCCAGAAGAGCCTAGGCGGGAAGAGGCGGTCGCGGCTGTCCGATTGTCGTGCAGTTCGACGGACACGCTGCGGACGCGCGCTCAGGTCTTTCGCGGCCGCGGCAAACCGTAGCTTTCCAGCTTGAGATAAAGCGTCGAGCGGGCAATGCCGAGCCGACGTGCGGCGCGTGTCAGATTGCCGTTCTCGACCTCGATCGCACCAAGGATTTCCTGCCGTTCCTTGTCGCGCAACGTCTCTTCGCCGGACCCGCCGCCGCTGTGGCGAAATTCCGGCGGCAGGGAGCGGACGTCGATCAACCCTGTAGGCGAGAGCGCATCAAGCGTTGCGATCAGATGGGTCATCTCGAGCAGATTGCCCGGCCAGGCATGGGCAATCAGCGCCGCCATCGCGCCGGAGGTGAATTTCAGCTCTCGCCCGCCCCGGTCGGCCATGTGGTTTCGCACCAACTCGCTCAGAAGCGGTGCGATCTCGTCGCGGCGTTCGCGCAGCGGCCGGATTTCGAGCTTCGCGCCGGCGAGCCGGTAATAAAGATCGCTGCGGAAAGCGCCTTTCTGCATCTCCTTGTACAGCGGCCGGGTAGCAAGCGCGATGATCCGCATGCCCGCGCCGGACACGTCCTCGATCAGGTTCAGCAAGAGCTTCTGGACCTCCGGAGAGGCCTCTTCGGGGCGATTGAGGCAAAGCACGCCGTCATCCGCACCGATCCGCCCTTCCAGCATGTCCTCGCGCAGGGGGGCGGCGGTCAGCCGGGCGCAGTCGATCAGCTCGAAGGGACCGCCCGATTGCAGGCTGGCGCGGTGGATGGCGCGCGCAAGATGGGTCTTGCCGGTGCCGGTCTCACCCTCGACCAGAAGAGGGATAGCCGTCTGGGCGAGCCGCTTCGCCTGTGCGCTCAGCGTCGCGCTGACTGCCCCCGCGGCGCCGATCCTGACCAGATCGGGACAGGATTCACCAGCATGCAGCCGATTGCGCCGCAGCGAAATCAGCACGCCGATCGCATCGCTGCCGGTCTCGATCACCTCCATGTCAGTGCCCGGCAGGCATCCGGCCAAGGCCTCGGAAATGGTGTCCGGGGCCTGATCGATGAGGTTCGGAATGCGCTCTCTGAGCCGCCGCAACGCCTTGTCGTCGTCGCAGAACCGAACGAAGTTCTCTGTTGCGAAGACATCGGCGCCGCTGCGGTCCATGATCAGCATCGGCTCGTTTCCACGGCGCAGGCGGCGCAGGTGCAACTGTTCCATCAAGAATTCGCGCTCGCGTGCCAGAAGTCGGATCAGTTCGGATTCGACTTGCAGCGCCAGTGCCGCCGAGAGCGCCATGGCGCTGGCCTGTGTCAGGTCACTCGGCCAGGAAATATCCATCACCCCCAGCAGCAGTCCGGTGCTCTGGTCGGTAATCGGCGTCGCGGCACAGTTCCAGCGGTGGATCTCTTCGCAGAAATGCTCCGCGTCGCGCAGTTCGACCGGACGCGCAAGCGCGATCGCCGTGCCGATCGCATTGGTGCCGATCGCGTCCTCCGTCCAATGCCCGCCCAGATGCAGATGGTTTTCGCGCCCGCGCGCAAGCGTCGTTTCATCCCCGACCGCGTCAAGGACAACCCCGCCGCGATCACAGAGCAACAAGATGTTTTCGCTGCCGCCCAACAGACTTCCTGCCCTGTTCAGAACCCCGCGCGCGCCGGACCGCAGGCGGCGCGCCTGCGCCCTCTGCGTCAGCAAGTCCTCCTCGCTCAGGAGCGGCGCTTGTTTCAGCTTTTCGATCCGTCGCCCCGCGGACCGCTGCCAACTCTGCAAAACTTCGCTGCGGACATCCGGAGACGCGCGGCCAACCGCCATGAACTCCTCCCAGCCGCGCTTTCTGATACGGTGTGCCATCTGCTCCTCCCCCGAACGAATGGCCGATCTGCTGTCGATAGCGGTCTCCCGGTCCATGGATCTCCCGTTCCATAGGCCGGCACAGTGTGCAGGCAGCTGGAAGACCGCAACAGGATAGCCGAGTTTTCGCAATCAGAGCGTCCGATTTTCGGACATGTCGCGGCGGATCGTTGGGCGCCCGATTGGCTCGATGGATTTGCGCGCACCAGCCTTGATCACTTCGGGAGCCGCATCGGCCGCGAAACCCGATGGATCGGGCACGCATCACGGTTTCGATCCACGCCCCCGCGGGGGGAGCGACCCAATCCCGCGCGGTGAAGCCGCGGTTTTCCATGTTTCGATCCACGCCCCCGCGGGGGGAGCGACAAGGCGCCACCGAGATCACCCTCCTTCAGCGCGTCGTTTCGATCCACGCCCCCGCGGGGGGAGCGACCAGCTGCCCGCGACCAGGTCAAACGCCGCGGGCGGTTTCGATCCACGCCCCCGCGGGGGGAGCGACTGCAAAGCCTGTCCCTCGGCGCCATGCAATCCGTGTTTCGATCCACGCCCCCGCGGGGGGAGCGACAAGGCGCCACCGAGATCACCCTCCTTCAGCGCGTCGTTTCGATCCACGCCCCCGCGGGGGGAGCGACCAGCTGCCCGCGACCAGGTCAAACGCCGCGGGCGGTTTCGATCCACGCCCCCGCGGGGGGAGCGACTGCAAAGCCTGTCCCTCGGCGCCATGCAATCCGTGTTTCGATCCACGCCCCCGCGGGGGGAGCGACAAGGTTGACGCAGCCGTGAAGCAGAGCGGAGACGTTTCGATCCACGCCCCCGCGGGGGGAGCGACCCAGCAGGATCAGGTGTTCCGCCCAAAGCAGCCTGTTTCGATCCACGGTAAGCGGTGCATATACCCCATGTTCCAATGAAATAAGGGTTTTGCGATGATCGCCCTCTCTCTGTTCGAAGGAGGTCGAGATGTTGGACGAGAAGGAGGGCGGCGATGTGGTGGTCTGGGGAATCCCGGTGATCACCGCCGACAACGGGCGTCGAGTCTGGCCCGATGAGATCAAGGCGATGGCGGTGAAGAAGATCGAGGCCGGCACCAAGATCGTCACCGTCGCCAAGGAGATCGGCGCCAATGAGTCCCTAGTCGCGAAATGGGCGCGCGCCGAATTGCCCGAGCTGCCGCGCCGGGGGAGGCCGCAGGGAAAGGCTGCTTCGCAGGGCAAGTCTCCGCAGTTCGTCGAGGTGATGGTCCCTTCGGAACCGGCGCGCCAAGCGAAGCAGAAAGGCGCCGCTGACGCGGCCGCCTGTCAGATCCGGATCGGCGACGCCGAGATATCGCTGCGTGGTGACTTTCCGGCCGAGCAGCTGGCCGAGATCCTGCGTGCGGTGAGGGCCTCGCAATGAGCTACCACACCCCAAGCTACCGCATCTACCTCGCCACCGAGCCGATCGATTTTCGCAAGGGAATGGACGGGCTGGTGGCGCATGTCGCGAGCCAGTTCCAGCTCGACCCGTTCGACGGCGCGATCTGGGTGTTCCGGTCCCGTCGCGCCGACAAGCTGAAGATGATCGTCTGGGATGGCACCGGGCTGGTGCTGACGATGAAGCGGCTCGATGGCAAGCGCTTCGTCTGGCCCAAGGCCCAGTCCGGGCCGATGATGCTGAACCAGGTGCAGTTCGACGCCCTCTTTGCCGGGATCGATTGGCGCGGCATCGCGGTCAACGCCCCGCGCAAACCGGTCATCGCCTGAGCCCTCCAAAATGCCCTTCACGGCGGGTCGGGATTTTTCCGGCCCCCGGTAAGGCTTTGCCTGAAAAGGAAATCCCATGCCGCGTCACCAGATATTGCTGGTCAAATATCCGTCGGACGAGACCCAGAAATCGATCGAACTGCGCCTGTCCGAGCACCTCAAGACCCTTCGGCGGGCGATGATCCACGTCGAGTTGGACGCAATCCGGGACGAGGATCCGCCCCGCCCCACGGGCCCCAAGGCCGCCGCGGACAATCCCCGGCAAATGGCCCCGATCATCACATTGGCGGAGGCGGATTGCCGCAAGATCGCGCGGCGGGCCAAGCGGTTGATCGAGCGCCGCGAGGCGGCGTCGGGGCTGGCCCATCTCAAGCGTGAGGACAAAGAGCGTCTTTCCATTCTGCGTGACGGTGTCAATCTGATCCGGCTTCCCTCGGAGCACCGCGCGGATGAGATCGCCGCTGACCTACATGACGAATTCCCATGGATGGCACGCGTTGCGGAAATCGGTGCGCGAGGGTTGGCCGGGCGTTCGCCTGCCGCCGCTGCTGCTCGATGGGCCCCCGGGGATCGCGAAATCGACTTGGGCACGTCATCTGGCTACCGCGCTGCGCATGCCATCGATGTCAGTCGAAGCGACGGTTGAGAACGCCAGTTTCGGCGTTCTGGGCTGCCAGCGCGGCTGGGCCACCGCAGGACCCGGGCGGCTGCTACAGCTGATCCTTCAGGAGAGGGTTGGCAACCCGATCGTCGTGATCGATGAACTCGAAAAGGCCGGTCGTGTGACAGGGACGAATGGCGGGTCCTATGATCTGTGCGGCGGACTGTTGCCACTGTTGGAGTCCGCAACCGCAAGCCGTTGGACTTGCCCGTATTTTCAAGTGCCATTTGACTTGGGACAGGTGTCATGGGTCATGACCGTCAACGCGACGCGCCCCCTTCCGGAGCCGCTGCTGAGCCGCTGCCCGCCCATCCGGCTGCCGCAGCTGACAACGCGGGACCTGACCGGATTTGCCCGCCGCCAAGGCGCGCGGCGTGCTTTGAGCGATGACAGCATCGAGGTGATCGTGGAAGCGATCCAAGCGAGCGCAACTCCTGCCCAGCCGATCTCGCTCCGCACGGTGATGCGGATGATTTCGCGTGCAGAGACGCTTGAGGCGGGGCCGCAGTGGCACTGACGGGCGCTTCAACGCATTGCAAAGATTATGATAAACCCAGTGGAGGACGGCATGGCCTTTTTATTTGAGGACCGCGCACGGCAAAAAGCCGAGGCGCGGGCGCGAGATGAAGACCGCCTTGCCAGAGGCGAGATATCAGCCGCGGATCTGCAGAAAGAGAATGCGCATTTCGCACGGGCGCTCAGTGGACAGAATGGGCCGTTCCGGGTCGGATTTCCTGTCAAAAGCCAGCCTGGCAAGCGGCGGTATGTGGAGTTTCCTCCGAACAAAGTCCGCAAGGATGACAGCTGATCGATCACGGTCACCATCTATTCCCGCATGGACCCCGAGGGCCGGCAGCGACTGAGGTGCTGACCAAGCCCGTCGGACTTGCTCGCCGTGCCCCCGCATTACCGCTTCGGGCGGGGAGCCGACTGCGAGGTCACGGCATTGCAACTGCAGAAACTGGCGATCACGGCCGTTCGGGATCTTCATCCGAGCGAAAGAAACGCGCAGTTTTCTCCCGTTTCAGAGCCCCAGCAACGAGCAGCGCGGATCGTGAGGGCTTCGTTCACCACCCGCAGGATCTTGTGCAGAGGATGTTTGCAAGGGATGCGCCTCCTCGAGGTCGACATGGCTGAAAAGCGACCCGCTCGTCTCGTCCGTGCCTCGCATCATGATCTCCCTCTCGGCGCCGCGAAGGGTGAATTATGTTCTGCTTCTGAGGTCGACGCCGACTATTTCAGCGCCCTTCCAATCTGTTTACACTACGCAGACCATAGGGCTAGTGTGCATCGCCATTGTATTCATAGAGAAGAACTCCGCCATCTACTTTAGCATAGTAAATCCGTGAACACCTCGAATCAATATCACTCGGACCGTTTCTGAACACATATGAATTCCACTTTCCATGCCATTTCTTGTCAAACCAAATTTTCTCAGGATTCATTGAATGCTCATTTATGGTGCAGTTTCGACCAGACAAAATCTGCAGCAGTGAATAAACAACCCGGGAATGATATATACGCTCATCAGCGCCAAAATCAGCACGCGTGATGGACGGAAGAAAATTTTCGTGAAGAATAGCCTTGCAAACTGAATGTTCTCTCCAAGTTGCATCCTCAATCGAAAGTTTATCTTTCAGAACTTCAGCAGCTGCGACGATCGCAATATCTGGGGATACTTTGCTCGACAAAGGAAATAGATCACACTCATCCAGAAAGTGCCTTCCATTCACCTCATTAATCTCAAATTCTGCAGAGAATACCCCTCCTCCGAGAGCTAAGCTAACACGTGATGAGGCGAAAATATAAGTAATTTTTTTGGCGTCATCGGTTGAAATTTCATCTAGGGCGCATATTAATGCCTCTTCAATGACGCAATTATCTATATTTATCCGCTCAGATGCCCTGCAGGCGTCGACCGCGGGCGCTTCGAAAGTAATTTTCCTGCGCATCAAGGCAGGGAGTAGCCCGGATACATACTGCCGAAAGTAAAACCCATTTGGTGGAGTGTTAATATTTGGATTCATTTCATACGTCGCGAAAATCAAGATTTCGCTAAGCCACAATTCTACCTGATTTCTGGCTTCTAATCGCTCCTCTTCAATACCAAGACTTTCAAGGAAAGTTGTCAAATGATGCATACGATCAAGAGCAGCGCCCTGCTGCCACTCATCAATGGAGTAGCAGTAGATGTTGGGATCTAGAAAGACACTCATCTATTTATCTACTTCTGCTTCTTGGCGTTGCTTGCTCGTCTTCTCTCGAGGGCAGCATGTGTCCAATGAAGATCCTCATCCAAATCGAAGAAGCCCTTAGGCCAATTTAGTATTTCACCATAGTCATTCAGTTCTACGGGCCTGCAGCTTGCGCCTTCGGGTGATCCTTCTATAAAAAGAATCTCAATACTTGGTCGCAAATTTTCAGATTCCGATTCAGATACTCTGCGGCAAAGTCTCTTTATTAGGTATTCACTGTGACTCTCGACAAGAAAGCGAACACCATCCTGAGACCTAGCAAGAAGAAAATCTCCAAGAAGTGCCTGCACTCTCGGGTGCAAGTGGATCTCTGGTTGCTCAAGAATTACGAGATCGCCTTTCTCGGCCCTGAGTGTCTCAACTATAATTGGCAAAACTTGGCTCACGCCAAATCCCACATCCAGAAGACCAACCCGAAGATCCCCCACGGCAAGGCCATATAGGGATTGCTGCAAATTGAGAGGCGAAACTGCGGGAAGCCCCATCCAACTCAACCAAAAATTTGTATGGTCCAAAAGGGTGGTTAATTTTCGATCGGTGAATTTAATTCTATTCGAAGGCAGACTGGCTAGTCGAGTTGATTGAAGGACCCTTCCTTGCTCTAGCGCGAGGACCTGCACAGTAAATTCTCCACTGACACCTACATCAGCTCCACCAGTATCATCAAATTGGTAGTATCGCCTGGGCTGATCTCTTAATGGGCCTAGATAGCGGATGTCTTGCCACATAGGAGCGAGGACTGCTTTTGTCTCGGAGAAAACAAGCGATATCTCACTAACGAATTCAATCGCGAGATAGGTAAGAACTCGCATGGCGGTATTGCGCGCGGTTGGCATCTTTCCTTCAGAAAGACCTTTCCTGTAGGTTCGTACCGCTGCCCCGAGATCTTCTAGCCATCCAGGTGCCGGTCCGCGTTTTCGTCCTCTGTGCGATACGGACAATTTGTAAATTGCTTCAAAAAAATTAGTCCAAGTCTCATCGAATCGAGGCTCAATTCTACCAATAAAGGGGCCAGAGTTGACGGCGTACACATTCCCAAGGCTTATCGGGGTATCAGCGCCAGAAAGTGCCTTGTGCAGGTCGCCGAGTATAACGCGATATGATCCAAATTTGGACCCTTTCCTCCTTATTAATTTTCTTATACTATTAATTTCGACACGATACAAAGGTCGAGAGCCGTTTGCGACCTCCTGCCTAAACACTCGTACGTTCAGATCGTCAAGATTAACATCCCACCGATCAACTCGCGCTGAGAGTTCCTCTCGGACTTCGGTGTCTGAGCTTAAAGAAACTGAGAGAGTTAAATCTCTTTGGTTCGCCAAATCTAACTCTGAACTGGCTTCACCTCGCCTCAGCAAACCAGCTCGCTTTAATGCATCATCGAACTCTTCTTGAGATAGCTTTACAGACCAACAGAAGCCCATTGATTTCGCGCGATCTTTACCGGTAATCGTATCGCTCCATGCGCCGAGCTTGGTCAACTCACCATTTAGTATCAGTGGTTGAGACGGAGCATCAATCTTGAGTGAGCTTCTTCGCTCGGCTGTGCTTTGCTTTGCAAGAAGAATAGACTTTATTATAGAGCTCTTTCCTGTGCTGTTAGCCCCACAGAGCACAGTCACGGGAGAGAATGACATCTCCCCACTGTCCGAAAAAGCCTTAAAGTTATTTATCCGATATTTGATTTTCACTTGGAGCCCCAGCAAGAAAACAGCGTTGGATTCCGGATATCATATCGGATGATATGCTTATATGTAAGCTCTGTTGGTCATCCGAGAGAGCTCAGGCGATGCTGCATCGCGCAATACAGACGGCAAACGGCTAAGCTTGCCCCGTCTCTCCGCCGTGCCTGAACGGCCGTTTCGAAAGGGCGCGCCGAGGCTCTGCCGCCGGCAAAGGGCCGAACATTCGGATCCGCGCCGCACGGCGCTGGGGATCTGCATGGCTGAAAACTGCGCGTTGCAGCCGCTCCGGGAGAGACGACCACGGGACGCTATCACAAGATGCGGCAACTGCAACATCAACGGCGCCAAATCGCCCGTCACGTTAGTGCTGCGGTCCTGCCAGCAGTGGCACACAGTCCAGGATCGCGCTGATGGTGTCATGTGCCAGGGGCATCCGAGACAGTTCAGAAGGTGCGGACGACGTCATCACGTTGCCGATCAAAACCTCGAAACGCCCGGAATTCCAGCGAAGAGCAGCATCGCCTGCATCTCATCGCCCCAGAAAAATTCGCCCCCCAGACTTTCCAGCTTGCCGTTGCTCTCATCCTTGAAACGCTGTTCGGCCGCTTCTGCGGATCTGCGGTCGGGAAACCGCGCCTGCAGGAACTGGCCCCATCGCCCCTTCGCGGCGGGCGGGATTCCCAAATTCAGTTGTCCAAGCCGTGCCGCCGTGTCGCTCGAGACGCCGATCTTCCACGCGAGTGATTTGCCACCGTGTGCCTTGGGGCGCCCTACAAGCGCGTGACAGTCGCCCTCGAACCTGAACAGATAGAGCCAGGTCTCGCCGTCATTCTTGGTAGATGTGTGGGTTCCGAACGCGCCCGGAAACCCGCGTGAGGGCTTGAATTCATCGCCCAGCGGAGCCTTTTTAAGACCGGTCGCAGCAATCGGCGGCTCGCCGAACACGTTCACCTCGGTGACCCTGATCTTCAGCGCCTTCTCTATTTCCTCCGGCTCGAGCGCGGCCCCCCAGACCCCGATGGCCTGTCCGGCCTCCGGGCGATAGGTGTTGAAAGCAATGGAGCGGATCAGCAGCTTTTCATCGACCCGCCACGCCCTGCGCACCGGAATTCCGAACGTCCATTTATTTGCCCAGCCCTGTGCTGCCTTGCGTTTCAGGCTTTCGGGCGAGGCCTTGTCGCGGTCATCGATCGGGGTTGCGTCGACCTGCAGGAAGCCGAGGACATAGGACCGCAGTGCCTTGTCCGTCTCTTTCGAGCCCGCACCATAGATAAGGATCAGATCCCCGCCCTTGATATGCTTGAGAATGTGGTCGCGCCCGGCCTCCTTCGTCCATCCGGCATAGCCGTCCTCTTCTGGGTTGAACCCGTAGAAGGAGCGGATCCAGAGGCTTTTTCCCTTTGGCAGAGTAGTCATGCGGCTTCTCCGGTGTCGGTCAGCGCGGCGCGCAGGGTGGCGTCGAGGAGGCGGGCGCGGGTGGTGGCCGAGGCGCTCAGCGCCGCCTCGAGAGCGTCGAGGAGGCGCATCAGGGCGTCCACCTTGGCCACGATGCGGTGTTGTTCGGCGAGGGGGGGGAGGGAGATGGGAAGCGGTTTAAGCTTGGATGCCTTGATACCCTTTGCCGTCATCCCTGTTGCTTGCCCATCAATCAACGACTGCATCACGTCGCCACAAAGCGCCAGCATCAAGTAGTGGGTGCTGATTTCAGCATAAGGCTGAAGACAGATCACTCGCTGCGCGAGCGCAAACGGCTCCTGAATGTCATTCAGACAAACGTTGGCAAGAGGGGCTTCGGTGGTGAAAAAAAGATCGCCCAGCTTGGGAAAGCCTCTGGTCATCCAAGACTTGAAGGTCTTTTCTGAAATGAACTCCCTTGGCTCGCGGTTGAGTGACCCCATGCGAACGTTCTTGGCCGTGATCAGTGGCACACCGCTATCGGTCTTTGGGGGCGTGTTGCCACGATAGTCGATGAAAAGAAACAGGTTCTCGAAGGACTGCACCGCCCAGCCCTTGGGCAATTCCAGCGGGTAGCTCGATACTTCAGCGTCGGGCGCAAGTTTATTCCGCGCATCTCCGGTCTCCCATTTATGTGCGATCTTGGCCGCCTTGAACCGTTTCAGCAACTCCGACGCCGGTTCGTCTGCCGGGTCTTGCGGGACCAGTTTGCCTCGGACGGCGAGGTTGAGGATGGTTTGGCGCAGGGTCTTGATCTGGTCCGGGCGGGTGGTGAGGGGGGCGAGGGTGTCCAGCGCGAAGCGGGCGGCGGCGGGGGCGTCGGCCTTGGGGTCGGTCAGGCGGGCAAGGGTGGCGGCGGTCAGGCGGTTGCGCCCCTCCTCTCGCCCCGCCCGCGCCGCCTCGATCCGGTCGAGCAGCGCCATCAGTTCCTCGACCTTGGCAACGATGCGGTGTTGCTCTGCGAGGGGTGGGAGGGGGAACGCGAAGTCTGCAACGTCCTCCCGGGATATTCCGGGGATCAGGCTGCGGGCTTGCTCTTGAAGCGTGTCTGCCAGACGGTGCGTTATGATTTCCAGAAATCTGATCGACCACAGGATCGGTGCAAGTGACATCAGTTGGCGGCTGATTGCGACCTCGGGAAGATCACAGATCGTGGTCTTGCCAACACCTGATCCTTTCACGGTGAGAAGGAGTTGCCCACCACGCGCGACTGCCTTTCGCACAAGGGCGTAACGCGAAATGGAAAGGCCAACTTCGGCAAAATCGGAAGGGCCAGTGATATAAGGGATGCCTGCCGCCGGATTGGATGAATATTCATTCGGTTGCAGGTGTTGCCCCGATAGCAGATCGATCACCGAACCGAGGCGCGTAAGAGCCCATCCCCGAGGAACGAGAAACGGGCAAACATCGCCGTTCAACGGGGTCTGCGACTTAGGCTTCCGGATCTCCCCCGTATTCACCAGCCGGGCCTTTTCCTTCTCGATCCGTTTCAGCAGTTCGGAGGCCGGTTCATCGTCCGGGTCCTGCGGCACCAGTTTGCCGCGCACGGCCAGATCGAGGACAAACCGGCGCAGGCGGGGGACGGCGTCCTCGGCCTCGCAGACCCGGTCGTAAAGGCGCAAAAGCTGATCGGCGTTCATCGCGCCAGCGCCTCGGTCAGGATCTCTTTCAAGGCCGCGCGCAGGCGGGTGACCTCGGCCTCGGCCTCGTCGAGCGCGGCCAGAAGATGCTCGGGGTCGCCCAGATCCTCGGCCTCGGCATGGGGGTTCTTGATGTCGAGGTTGTAGCCGCGGGCCTTGATCTCCTCGGCCGAGACCTTCCAGGCCTGCGGGCCTTCGACGCGCCCCTCGCGGGTGGCGCCGCCCCACCAGTCCGCACAGCCCGCCAGATGGTCAAGCCGGATCGGCTTCGTCATCGAATAGGCCTTTTGCCCCTCGGGGACGCGATGTTCCCAGAACCATGTCTCGGTGGTGGGGGTGCCCTTTTCGAAGAACAGCAGGTTGGTGCCGATCGAGGCATAGGGTTTGAAGACCGAATTGGGCAGCCGCACGATGGTGTGCAGGTTGCATTCGGCCATCAGGTGCTCTTTCAGCCGGGTCTTGATGCCCTCGCCGAAGAGCGAGCCGTCGGGCAGAACCACGGCGGCGCGGCCACCGGGCTTGAGCAGGCGGATGATCAGGGCAAGGAACAGATCGGCGGTTTCGCGAGTGCGGAAGGTGGGGAAGTTGTTCTCGATGCCGTCTTCTTCCTTGCCGCCAAAGGGCGGGTTGGTCAGCACGATGTCGACGCGCTCGTCGCGGGTCCAGCTGGTGAGCGGGCGAGCGAGGGTGTTGTCGTGGCGGACGAAATGCGGCTCTTCGATGCCATTGAGCAGCATGTTGGTGACGCAAAGCATGTGCGGCAGCGGTTTCTTTTCGACCGCGCGCAAGGAGCGCTGCATGGCGTCTTCGTGTTCGGGTAGGCGGATATGGCGGGCGCGCATGTGGCGCATGGCGCAGGTGAGAAAGCCGCCGGTGCCGCAGGCGGGGTCCATCACGATCTCGCCGGGGCGGGGGTCGATGCGCTCGACCATGAAGGCGGTGACGGCGCGGGGGGTGTAATATTCGCCCGCGTTGCCGGCGTTTTGCAGGTCGTTGAGGAGCTGTTCGTAAATGTCGCCGAAATGCTGGCGTTCGGAGAGGTTGTTGAAATCGATCTCGTTGATCTTGTTGATCACCTGCCGCAGCAGCTGCCCGGATTTCATGAAGTTGTAGGCGTCTTCGAAGACGTCGCGGATGGTGCGGGCGCGGGGGGTGGCGGGGCGCAGGCCTTTGAGGCCGGGGAAGAGCTCTTCGTTGACGAAGCTCAGAAGTTGATCGCCAGTCATCCCCTCGGGGTCGGCCGCCCAGGCGCGCCACTGCAGATCGGCTGGGATCGGCGAGGTGTAATCGTCGCGGGTGAGTTCGAGGGCCTCGTCCTGATCGTCGACGATCTTGAGGAAGAACATCCAGCACATCTGGCTGAGCCGTTGCGCATCGCCGTCGACGCCGGTGTCCTTCCACATGATCTGTTGCAGCGATTTGACGAGGGTGCGGACGGACATTGGCCTCAGGCGCTTTCATCGTAAAGGGCAGCCTGCAGATCGTGCATGGCCTTCAGGTAGTCCTGCTTCTTGCCGAAAGCCCGGATCAGTTCAACCTCGGTTCCCATTTGCGAGAAGGGATTTATTTTCAGGATCTTGGGGTCGTCAAAATCGAGAAGCCCGTCGTCGGCGTATTTGTCGAGGAGCGCAGTCAGCACGGCGCGCGCGGTGGCGCCGTAGCGCGCCCAGACATCGCGTTTCTTGACGCCCTCGGCGCGTTCGCGGCGGGTCAGGGGCTTGGCGTCGAAGGCGATATGGCAGATCAGGTCGAACGGGTCGAGATCGCGACCAAGCTCCGCCGCCACGAGATCGAGCGGCAACCCCTCGGCCGCAAGCTCGTCGAGCACGGCCTGTTTCTTTTCGGGCGTCTTCCAGCGTTTGAGGAAATCATCAAGGCTGGCAAAGCGCCGTTTCAGCGCCTTGCGGGTGTAGTCGCGCAAGGATTCGGTGATCAGCCTGCCGTGTTCGTCAAGGTATTCGACGCGTTCCGCGACAATGGTCGCGGCGACGCCATCGACATAGATCTTGCGTTGCGGCGCGCCTGACCCGGTTTGCCCCAGCGTTGCGACCGGGTCGATCAGCACCGTCTCGTCCGGCCCCGGCGTGGCGGAAAGGGGCGGCTCGTCCCCCTCTGGCGGCGGAACGTCGTCGGGCGGCACGATCGGGTCCGTGCCGGTGGGCGTGTAGATCTGCACCGGCTCGCCGTCGAAATCGGGATCGGCAAAATGGTTCGTCGCGCCGCGAAAATCCATCAGCGTGAAGTAAAGCTTGCCCGTGTCTTCATGCACCCGGGTGCCGCGCCCGACGATCTGCTTGAATTCGGTCATCGAGCCTACCTCGCGGTCGAGCACGATCAGACGACAGGTCTGGGCATCGACGCCGGTCGACAAAAGCCGCGAGGTGGTGACGATCACCGGATGCGAGACCTCGGGGTCGATAAAATTCCCCAGCTGCTCTAGGCCCTCCGTGTCGCTTCCGGTGATGCGCATGACATAGCGGGGATTTTGCGCCACCAGATCGGCGTTTTCATTCACCAACGCCTGCCGCATCCGGGCGGCATGCTCCTGATCGACGCAAAAGACGATCGTCTTGGCCATCCGGTCACCGCTTTCCTTGAGAAATTCGGTGACCTTGCGCGCGACCAGTTTCGTGCGGTCATCCAGCACGAGGGTGCGGTCGAAATCCTTGGTGTTGTAGATCCGGTCCTCGACCAGCGCGCCATCGCGATCGGTCTGGCCGGCTTCCGGGCGGTAGCCCTGAATGTCGCGGTCGATATGGACCTTGATCACCTTGTAGGGCGCGAGGAAACCATCCCGGATGCCCTGCCGCAGGGTATAGCTGTAGGCCGGCGCGCCGAAATAGGCGATGTTCGACGCGTATTCGGTTTCCTTCGGCGTCGCGGTCATGCCGATCTGCACCGCGCCCGAGAAATGATCGAGGATCTCGCGCCAGGCAGAGTCCTCGGCAGCGCTGCCGCGGTGGCATTCGTCGATGATGATCAGGTCGAAGAAGTCTTGCGAAAACTCGCGGAAGATCTTGTCCTCTTCCGCCGGGCCGGTGATCGCCTGATAAAGACCAAGGTAGATTTCGTAGGACGGATCGATCCGACGCTTGCGGTCGAGGCCGAGGGGCAGCTCGACCGAGGAGCCATCGGCGCGTTCGATCGTCTTTGACTGGGTCGAGAGTTTCGCCATCTTGCCAGAGAAGGGCCGAAAATCATTGACCATGGTCTGATCGATCAGCACGTTGCGGTCGGCCAAGAACAGGATCCGCTTGCCCGGAAAAGCCTGCCGGTAACGCCAGATGATCTGGAACGCGGTGTAGGTCTTGCCGGTGCCCGTCGCCATGACAAGAAGCACCCGGTTCTCACCCCGTCCGATCGCCTCCATTGCGGCGTTCACCGCGTTGATCTGGTAATAGCGCGGCTCCTTGCCGCTGCCGTCGTCGTGGTAGTCCTGCAGCGCAACGGAGCTTGCGGCGGCGTCGAGCCCCTTCCAGGCGCAATAGCGTGCCCAGAGTTCGGTGGGCGAAGGGAAGTCGTCGAGTGAGAGGAGAACCTCAGGCGTGGGGCTCATCCCCGTCCGGTCATGAAAAAGGAAGCCGTCCCCGTTCGAGGAAAAAGCGAACGGCAGGTTCAGGGTCTCGGCATAATCGAGGGCCTGCTGCATGCCAGCGCCGGTGGCGTGGGCGTTGTCCTTCGCCTCGATCACCGCAAGGCGAATATTTGGCCGGATCGACAGGATGTAATCGGCGCGCTTGCCCTGGCCACGGCTGACGAGTTTGCCGCGCACATTGATCCGCCCGCGGGTGAAGCCGACCTCTTCCCGGATCTGGGTCACAGGATCCCAGCCCGCCTTTTGCAATGCCGGGGTAATGAAAATCGAACAAATATCGCGTTCCGAGAGGCCGTTCTTGTCCATCCGGTCCCGCTGCACCTGATCCAATGGCGCAACCACGGCGGCTGCTGTCGGGACGGTATCAACCTTTGAGGTAAACTGGCAACCCCCGCGGGCAGGCCTTCGCAATTGCGAAAAACGATCCCCTTGGCACAGCGCATATCCTCAGGCCGATCGGAAAAACAGCGGCGCAGGGAGGGTGCGAATGCGCATCACCGACCGATCTGGCGTTGCTCCAGGGTCGGCGCACTGACCGAGTTGAAGGCGGACCGATTCGGGCGAAAATCAGCTTTGGCGGCGCCCTTTCGCAACTAAAAGATATATTGACATTCGCGAAGCGATCGCGAGCGAGGTCCCCTTATCGCGACACGAAGAATCACACAAAAAAATCTTGGAAAGCGAAAAATGGAATTTTTCCTCCTCTTGCAGCTTCGCGTCGCCAGAAACGCAAGGCTGTAATCCACGAATTCTATCAAAAGGCCGAATTGCGAATAAATCATGGTTAATGATCGATATTTAAAAAAACTTCTGTACACCAACGATTTGCTCCATCCATAAAGGCTGGCGAGGCTGATCGCATTGTGCGTGCGGCAATGAACGAAACGGCGATCGCCGCTGAAGTAAATAAAGTGAGGCAAGAGCATGACTTGACGCATCCAGCAATGCAGGAACATAGCTGCAACCAGCAAACGCCAAGCAAAATACGGGACCTCTGGGTGAGGTTTATTTTCGCGAGATGCTGGCGGCAAATGCAATCACTTCGGGCGATAAATATCAAGTCGCGGGCCGGAAGGCGGAAAGTGCAAGAAGGAAGTTTGGTTTATATGCAGCTGAACACCTCATAATTTCTCCTGATCTGCGACAAATAACCGAGTGAGCCGCGCCATGAATTCCAATGTCAGATCTGCATGGCAACATAAAGGTAAGGTTTCGGGGAAATCCTCACAGAAATGACGGCGTTTCTGTGCAGGAACAACTTCGATGAAATTGGCTTAATGCTGGCCATTTCACGAAATTCTTCAGGACGCCAATAGCGATAAGCGCCGGGCGGCCTCTCTCCTCAGGGCGATATGGGTTAATCCAAGACCTCCAACACGCTCACAACTGTTGCGCAGCATCTCTTGCAGCGCGCCGCGAGAAACTCCCTAGACCGAAACCATCAGCGCTGGCGGTCGGTCCAAGCATTTCACGCGGATCACCACAAGGAAATGACGCGGCACCGGCGTTATCAAGTCGGACACCAAGACAGCAAGAACCACATCGCATCGGCGCTTTCGCGTGTCCGAGGGCTGTCCTCGTCATGCTTGTCGATCGGTTCCGCCTCCCACGGACCGCCTGAGTGGTCACCCGAGCAAGAGACCGCCCGACCCGGAGGCACTTCGCCGAAGAATATGGACACCGGAAATGAATGACAACAATCCTGCTGAAGCCCCGCCTCCAAACGGCCCGTTTCCGCCGTCCGGTGACACCGATCCCGGGCCTGTCGCAGAAACACCCGCCCACAGTGAAGCCGAAGAGATCTCCGTCGGCACGCTCAGCATCATGGCCGAGATCATCATGGAAATCTCGGATCTGCTCGACGCGTTGCCGCACAGTTGCGAGGAGGTCAAACGCGGTATCCAGGAGTGCCTGATCGATGCGCATGTCGAGTTCGAGGCGGTGGTGGACCGCGAAAACGCCGCCGAACGCCGGATCGTCAAGCTGAAAAAGGACCTGCGTTACCAAAAGGAGCAGTTGAATCTGCTGCGCCATCAGACTTTCTGCGGCAGCTCCGACAACAATTTCCTGGGAGCGGACGACGACGAGGATGACGTGCCCGACGACGATGTCGAGGAGGAGGAGGAGGAGGAGCAGAAGCCCCGGAAAGGGAAGCAGAAACAGAAGCGACCAAAGAACATCAAGACCGAGGTGTACAAGCATTTCCCCGAGGAAACGCACTGCTCCTGCGGGGCTAAACTCAAGACACTCGGCTCTTGGACCAGCTCTCGGCTCAGGGTGGTCCGGGAGCATTTCGTGCTCGAAAAGCACGTTCACTACAGCCGCGGCTGCAACTGCAGCGCGGCGTGCAAGGAGCACGCCCCCTACAACGCCCATGCCACGGGCTACATCATGGCGGGCCGCACATTGGACGCGAAGTTCGTGATCAACGCCGTCTGCCAGCATTTCTATGAGCACTCCACCGACTTCCGAGCGGAGCGCCGCTACCATGACAATGGGTGCAACGTTGCGCGCTCGACGCTGGGCCGCAACGCGACCCATATCGCCGAGAAGCTGGAGCCGCTCTGGGAGGAAGTCTGGAAACATGTGACCGCAGGCCCTGTCGTGCATATGGATGAGACGCCGCTGCGGGTGATCCCGACTGAGAAGGGGAGGGGAAAATGCATTAAGGGGACTCTCTGGGCGATCCACCGCGATGAGCGCGGCTGGGGCGGCGACCCCCATCCGGCGATCTATTTCGAATATGACCCCTCCAGAGGAGGCCATGTCGCCGAACGCATGCTCGAAGGGGCGCTGAGCCAGGTCGTCCAGGTTGACGGCTACAAGGGCTACAACGTCATCCGGCGTGCGCCAGGCAAGAACGCCGGCTTCACGCTGGCGCGCTGCATGGCGCATGTGCGCCGCAAGTTCACTGATGCGGAAAAGGCCGCGCCAAGCACCTGTGCGAAACGCGTGATCAAAGCGCTCAAGACGGTCTATGCGGTGGAGGAGAGGGTCTTCGGGCGGTCGCCCGAGGAGCGCCAAGCGGTGCGCGTCGCGGAAGCGTTGCCGGTCCTCGAAAAGATCCGTGCGGACATGCTGCGGATCGAACCCACCTTGGCCAAGGGCAACCTCAAGACGGCCGCAAATTACTTCCTGGCTGCGTGGGACGACATGATCCGTTATGTTCTTGACGGTCGGATTGCGATCGACAACAACCCGGTCGAGCGCGGCATGCGTCCCGTTGCCCTTACGAAGAAGAACTCGCTCTTCGCCGGGAACCACGAAGCGGCGAAGAAATGGGCGCTCTTCAATACCTTGATCGAAACCGCCCGTCTGAACGGTGTGAACCCCTTCCGCTATCTGAACTGGGTCGTCGACCAGATCGAACTGAGCCGCGAATTGACCGATTACAGCCAGTTGATGCCTTGGCATTGTAAGGCCGCCCTCGGCGACGCGGAAGACCCGTCGGAAAACATGGTCGCCTGACCTCGCCCGGATCGCCGCCTGCTCGGCGGCGATCCCCCCGATCTAGGGATATCCTCTTGTCAGCCGGGCCCCGGGAGCGGGGTTCCGGCCAAGAGTCGTGCGCGCTGATCTTGCGCATGGCAAAACGTCTGGGCGCTCCTGCGCCCCGTTTTCATCGGCTTTCTCGTGGTCCCCGAAATAGTCGACCACCGGCGTGCCAGCCTCTCGGCCCCGTATGCGCTGGGTGCGGCGGCTACGCCCAGTTGCGACGGCGATCCTGCGGCCGACATCGCGTCCGGCCCCAGCTGCATCGAAGCGATCAGCCCCATCAGACAGGTAGGTGACATATCGCCGACGGGGCTGCCTGCCGACCTCACACCTTCTAACCCGAAGCGCAGCCGGTCAGAGCCCCCTCAACTGTCGTCTCCGATCACCGGCCGATTCGGCCTTAGACGTGGCTATGCCCAAGGTTTTTTCGGCTCAGGGGGGCAAAATCGGGGATTTTAGGGCCTATGCAACGTTTACGACACACCGACACTGGCCTCGAGAAAGGCCCGCCGCGCTGTCGCATGACCGGTTCAAGCCCAGTTTCACTGAGACCGCGCTTCAAGTGAATGGTATCGGTTGGGTTGCATCAGGTATTGTAAGATGCTCGTGTTCCAGGTCAATGCGTATGCTGCTCATGGCGGGCGCAGATAGGGCCGTTACGACCCTTGTGGATGATGACTTAACCGCAGAGGAAGAGGCCCGAAGTCTGGGTCATCTGAAATCGGCCGATTTTATCGCCAATTTCTCATCCGACTGAAAGTCGGCGTTAGCGTAGATGCTCAGAAAATCCGCTTTGTCCGCGGTGTCTACGTTCAACGCACGGCGCAGCCCAAGTCGACCGCGAGCATTTTTGACCATTGCTGCGGGTCGTAGAAACCTCGGCATTCCGGAACGACGGCTCTGTCAGGTCTGACGAAGGTATTCTTGCGCGATCACCCCCATGATGATGTCGTCGTGCCAAGCATCGCCAACACGAGCGCTCTCGCGTTCGCGCCCTTCTTCGATGAAGCCGCAGGCGCGATAGCACCGGATCGCTCGCTCATTGTATGCGAGCACTCGCAAGTCGACCCGGTGCAGCTGCAGCGTTCCGAAGGCATGCGACAAGATCAGCTTGATCACCTCACGACCCAGCCCTTTGCCAAGCTGCGAGAGGTCGTAGAGCCCGATTGCCAAGCGCGCCCGGCCGTCGTGGAGATCAAGCCCGTCCAGACGAACCTCCCCCAACAGGCGGCCATCGAGCTCGACCGCCCAACAAAGGGGATGCGCAAGGTTCCGCTCCACCCATGCCCGGGCATCGCCTTCCTCATATGGGGAAAGGCCCGTCGGGTCGCCTCCGAAGCAATGTACGATTTCTGGTGACTGCCCGAGAGCGGGCCGCCCGTCAACATCGGACCTGCGGAAGGGGCGCAGGCGGACGCGGGCGCCCCGAAGTTCTGGGATGTCTCGGGTCATTTCGGAATGCTGGCATGCTCGCCACTGTCTGGCCAGCAGAAGAAAGCTGTCCCTCACGCATCAGCAACGAAGGCCCGTTCGGTCCGCATCAGCGACATTCGCCCAAGACTTTGCTGCGTCAAGTATGGGCCGTCCAGTTCGGAGAAGCCGCGCTGCGGCGACGGCGTGGCCTCGACCGACCGGTCTGGGCCGAATCCGTAGATATCGCAGAGCGCATCGTCAATTCCGCGATTCCCAGCGGTTACGCATCCCTGTGTAGGCCCGTTTTCCTCCTGTTTTGGCTCGCGCTCATGGCACTTCTTTCTCCCCGGCTCACGGCTCCGAGGCCCCGTCGCTCTCTGCGAGCGCCACCTGATATCTTGCGACCGCGGCCGCGAAGGCCTCGGCCGCCGCTGCGTTCGAGAACATGTATTCCTCCGTCAAGCCGGACCCGGACTGGAACGCCAGACTGCCGTAAAGGCAGATGGGGATCTGGTAGTTTCCCTTGAAACGCCGGTCGGGCGAGCCGTCCTTGTTCGCCTTGGCCCAAGTGTGGCCGATGACCTCCGCATCCTTCGGAACGCCGTCTTCTTCCTTACAGCCCGAATTTGTCGCCGAAATCGAGAGTTCGCGAATGTCGATCAGCGCGAAAGCGCCATCCACGCGCGGGATGACCGCGACGCCGGGATAGATCAGGATATCGTCGCCGTTGACGTTCTCGAAGCGCATCGCGCGCCCGGGGAAGCGGATCAGATCCGTCGAACTGAACTCCAACCGGACCGGATGACGGTCGATGACGCGGCTCGCCGTCGTGCGCTCCGCCACCCGGTTCGCCGCCCGGTGTGAAGTGACATCCCATTTCTTCGCGCTCTGTCGCAGCGCCTCGAACAGCCGGACCATCTCCGCATAGGCGCGCTGCGCGGCATCCCCGGACTCGAAGGTCACGTCGATCTTCGTGCTGCCCTCCCAGGCGATCAGCCTTGCGACCTCGGCTTGGGTCACGGGCAATTCGACCTCAAGCTCGGCGATGCGCCGTTTGTAAAACCAGCGGAACAGGCTTCGGCGGCGGCGATGCAGCTCGTTTTGCTGCGCCGCCTCGGCGTCCTTCGCCTCCTTCAGATCCGCGGTGACCTGCGTCCGCTGCTCGCGCGCCTGCGCAATCATATCCCGCAACGGCAGCAGCGAGGTGCTGGTCAGAACCTCGACCGAGGCGCTGGCGATCTCGTTCATCCCCGAGACCGGCATGTAGATTTTCGCCGAGGCCGGGGTATTGCCCGCAGCCGGGCTTTCGGCGGGCACCGCTGCCGGGGCGTTCTGGGGAAGCGCGGGAGGCGCAAGTTCCACCGCTCCGGGCGATGAGGTGAACGGAATGACGGTGGTGCTGAACCCCAATCCGGTTCCGGGCAGCCCGACTGTTGCCCGGACGCCCTGTCGCCCGACGTTGAAGGTTGCGCCCGGGACCCCGATGCTCGTGCTGATGCCGCGCTTGCCGACATTGATGCGGACGCCGGGAAAAAGTGTGAAAGTCTGCCTGAAACGAAGTGACATGATGCAACCCTGACGATTCTTCCGGAAGACTAACCCCGTTTCGTATTGTGCGCGTATGGCAAAATCGCGCGCCGGGAGAGCGGGCCGAAAAGGTGTGAAGGCCCGGCTCACATGCCATCCTGCGACGGCACAAGGGGGACGGTGCCCGGCTTCGGATCCATCCGATCACCAGAACAGACTGCCCGCCCAGGCCGCCAGGATGACCAGAACCAGCCCCGGCACGACGCGCAGGGCAAAGCCGCGCCCGCCGCTGATCGCCGCCACGAGGATCTTCGTCGCCGTGTTCGCGCTCAGCCCGGCCAGGATCGGCACCGCCGCCGCCTCGGGAGCAACCTTGCCCGCCGCGACCAGCGTCGCCACCGAGATCGCCGAGGCATGGGTGTCGACCAGCCCCGCCGCCGTCGCCGCCAGAAGCACGCCCGATCCGCCGAAATGTGCCTGCAACCCCGCCGCGAGGACCAGCACCAGCGCCAGCACCGTGCCGAAGATCAGCGCCGTCTTCAGGCTGAAGGCGCTGCCGGGGCCGGGCGCCTCGGGCGCGGGATGGCGCATCGCCGCCAGCGTCAGCACCACCCCGTAAACCACGGCGGTGACCCCGGCGAAGACCAAAGGCAGGATCATCTGGCGCAGCGTCGGCAGGCTGACCGCCGCCAGCACCAGCGCCATCTGCAGCACCGTCGCCACGGTCGAGAGCACCGCCCCCGCGACGCAGGCGGCCCGCATCTCGGGCGATTGCAGCGCCCGTGCCCCCATCGCGCCGATCGTCGCGGTGCTGGAGACGAACCCCGAGAGCGCCCCCGACAGCGGCAACCCGAACCGCGCCCCGAAGAGCCGCACCGCCAGATAGCCCGCCGCGCCGATCGCCATCACCAGCACGATCACGATGCCCAAGGAATGCGGGTTCAGCGCCAGCCAGGACCCCATCGGCCGATCCGGCACCAGGGGCAAGATCACCAGCGTCGCCGCGGCAAAGATCAGCGCATCGTCGAGTTCATCCTTTGAAATCAGCGTCGTGACCAAGGTGTGCAGCCACGCCTTGAGATGCAGCAGCACCGTCACCGTGACGGCGATCGCCGCCGCCATCTGCGGCGCGGGGATGCAGAGCCCACCGAGCAGCACCGTCAGCAGCAGCACGATTTCCGTGGTCAGCCCCGGATCCTGATGCGGACGCTTGCCGTAAGACACGGCCAGCAGCCCCGCGACCGAGGCCGCGACGACGGCCAGAAGCACCGCCCCGCCCAGACTGAAACCCACCGCCCCGGCGGTCGAGGCGATGGCAAAGGTGCGCAACCCCGCAGGCGAGCGCGCCGGTCCCTCGCCCTTGCGCCGCTCGCGCTCGGTGCCAATGAGAGCACCGACGGCGATCGCGCTCACCAGGTTCAGGACGGGCGGAACGAGGATCGGCAGGGTTTCCATGCGGGCCTCCGGAGCAATTGGCCCATGACAGCACAGTCTGCCGCCCCGCGCCTTGATCTGGAACGCCATGGACAGCGGATATATTCGCGCGGCTCGCAGATCGCCGTCACGGCCTGTCCAGTGGTTGACGCGACAAAACGCAACTGACTTTGTCGGTATGGTGAAAATCTGAAAATCCGGATTTTCAATGCGTGATATCTGGCTGTCTGGAAATAAAATATGGCATCTTTTCCGAAATTATATTCAACGCGCAGCATTGCGCCGCTTGAAGATGCCGAAATCAACAGTTTTGCGAAATTGTTTTTCCGAGATTGGCGGCAAATTCGACTTATTTCGCCGTTTCGTGTGAATTTCCGTCTCATCTTGTTTGGTTGCTTTCGTTCGCGTGATTACAATGGAGGAAATGGTCCCCAGTAGACGAGGCGTAATCATGGCGCGCAATATGACGACACAAATCAGTCACACCGTCCCCCCGGGGGATCTTGCCCGGTCGGGGCTGACTGGCGTCGCGCGCCATTTGCTCTCGGTGTCCGTCATCGCCCTTCTGTTCGGCCTTTCTCCGGCCGCGGCGCAGTTTCGGATTGATCGCAACACCGAGGCCTCGGAGGAGAGCTCCGGCGTGATCCAGGGAACGGTCGGCTATCTGGCCGACACGACAACGGCAACGGGCGGCGACAACCTGGGCGATCACGTTGCGACCATGCCGCTGAACATGAGCGGCTTTTCCATCTCCGGCATCGCCACTCCGGACGGCACTGATCCCGGCGCGGGCGTCAACGTGCAATATGTCGACGACATGTTCGGCGCCTATACGCCACCGGAACAGGATCTGTCCAACTATGTCACGAAGTCGGGCATGCCGCAGACCATCACCAGTGCGAAAACCTTCGACGGGCCGGTGCTGTTTTCCGACGACGTGCAGGTGACGAAGGTGCCCGCCTCGACGCGCGATGTCACCAACAAGGCCTATGTCGACGATGCGGTCGATGATCTTGTCACCCTGACGACGAACCAGAGCGTGAGTGGCGACAAGAGCTTCACCGGTTCCGTCGCGGTGCGGACGCCGACCGGCGACATGGGGGCGGCGAACAAGCTCTATGTCGACAACGCGATCTCGGTCGCGGGCGGCAGCTATGTCACCATGGGCACGAACCAGATCATCGGCGGCACGCCGATCACCGGGGCCAAGGGCTTCACCGATGCTGTCACTTTCGGCGGCGAAGTCAATGTGACGAGCGCGCCTGATGATGCGAATGATGCCGCCAACAAGGCCTATGTCGACAGCCTGACCGACGGACTCGCCGGCCGGGTGACCGTGCTCGAGGGCGATGTGACTGCGCTCACCGCCTCGGTGACGACCCTGCAGGGAGATGTCTCGACCCTCGACACCCGTGTGACCAATCTCGCAAACCGAACGATCACCGCGGGATCGGGGATTACCGCTTCGGGCACGCTTGGCGGCGGAATCACGGTGGCGGTGGATCCGACCGTTGTGCGCACCTCTGGCAATCAGACGCTGGCGGGTGTGAAAAACTTCTCGTCCCTGCCGACGGTCCCGACCGCGGCCCCGACGCTTGCGGGCCAGGTGGCCTCGAAGGCCCATGTTGACGCCCAAGTCGCGAGCGCGGTGGGCACCACCTATGCCGCGGGAGACGGCCTGTCTCTTGCGGGCACCACTTTCGCAGTGAACGGCACGGTGGTGCGCACGACGGGCGATCAGACGCTGGCCGGCGTAAAGACCTTCTCCGCGCCGATCGCGGGCTCGATCACCGGCAATGCGGCGACGGCAACGAAGCTGGCGGCGGCGAAAACCATCAACGGCGTGGCCTTCGACGGCTCGGCCGGGATCACACTGCCGACGGTGAATACCACCGGTGCTCAGGCGGTGGCAGGGGTGAAGACCTTCAGCGATATCCCGGTCATCCCGATCACGGCACCGACCGTGGCGGGCCAGGTGGCCTCGAAGGCCTATGTTGACGCCCAAGTCGCGGGCGCGGTGGGCACCACCTATGCCGCGGGAGACGGCCTGTGTCTTGCGGGCACCACCTTCGCAGTTGACGGCACCGTGGTGCGCACCTCGGGCGATCAGACACTGGCGGGCGTAAAGACCTTCTCCGCGCCGATCGCGGGCTCGATCACCGGCAATGCGGCGACGGCCACCGAGCTGCAGACGGCGCGCACCATCAACGGCGTCGCCTTTGATGGCGGTGCCAACATCACCCTGCCGACGGTGAATACCACCGGCGCCCAGACGGTGGCCGGGGTGAAAACCTTCTCGTCCCCGATCGCAGGCTCGATCACCGGCAACGCGGCGACGGCCTCCGAGCTGCAGACGGCGCGCACCATCAACGGCGTCGCCTTTGATGGCGGGGCCAACATCACCCTGCCGACGGTGAACACCACCGGTGCCCAAGCGGTGGCCGGGGTGAAGACCTTCAGCGACATCCCGGTCATTCCGACCACGGCACCGACCGTGGCGGGACAGGTGGCGTCGAAGGCCTATGTCGACGCCCAGGTCGCGGGCGCGGTGGGAACGACCTATACCGCGGGCTCTGGCCTGTCGCTCACCGGCACCACCTTCGCGGCTGATGGCACGGTGGTGCGCACCTCGGGCGATCAGACACTGGCGGGCGTGAAGACCTTCTCCGCGCCGATCGCGGGCTCGATTACCGGCAATGCGGCGACCGCGACGAAACTCGCCTCCGCGCGCACCATCAACGGCGTGGCCTTCGACGGCACGGCCGGGATCACCCTGCCGACGGTAAACACCACCGGCGCCCAGGCGGTGGCCGGGGTGAAGACCTTCAGCGACATCCCGATATTGCCGGTCACAGCGCCGACGAGCGATCTGCAGGCGGTCAACAAGGCCTATGCGGACACGAAATTCGGCATCGGCTCGGTCCTTTCGACGACCGATGACTTCGATGACGTGCTGATGAGCGGTTATCACAAGGCGACAACCGGAATTTCGACCGCGGCGGCGCTGGCCCTGAACCGGCCGAGCGGCCAACCGGGCATGCTTGAGGTGCTGAACAACGGCGGCTCGATCATGCAGCGCTATTCGACAATCAACTCGACCGGGACCTTCTACCGGACGCGCAACTCGTCCGGTGTCTGGTTCGCCTGGAAACCATTTGCCTCGTACAACGCGGGCGACGGGATCGATCTCGATGTCACGACACAGACCTTTGCCGTCGATGCGACGGTCGTGAGGACCACGGGCACGCAAAGCATTGCGGGGACGAAGACCTTCAGCGGCGCTCTGACCGCGACCGGCACGGTGAACCTGTCGACGACAAGCTATGTGCCGACGATGGGCACGACATCGACGGCTCTGGTGAACAAGGGCTATGTCGACGGAGGCTTTGTCGATCTGACCACGGCCGAGACCATCGGCGGCACGAAAACCTTCTCCGCCATCCCGGTCATTCCGACCACGGCGCCGACCGCGGCGGGCCAGGTGGCCTCGAAGGCCTATGTCGACAGCAAGGTTGGGGCGACTTACACGGCGGGTGACGGACTGTCGCTCACCGGGACCGACTTCGCGGTCGATGGCACCGTGGTGCGGACCGCAGGCGCGCAGACGCTGGCGGGCGTAAAGACCTTCATGTCACCGATCGCGGGCTCGATCACCGGCAACGCCGCCACCGCGACGAAACTCGCGGCAGCCGCGAATATCAACGGCGTCGCTTTTGACGGTTCCGCTGCGATCACGCTGCCGACGGTGAACACCTCCGGGGCGCAGGCTGTTGCCGGGCTGAAAACTTTTTCGACGATCCCGCAGATCCCGACCTCCACACCGACGCTCGCCGCCGAGGTCGCCTCGAAAGGGTATGTCGACAGCAAAATTGTTGCGGCGAGCAGCTATGCGGCAGGATCGGGTCTGGCCCTCTCCGGAAACGTCTTCTCGGCCGACAATACGGTGGTGCGGACCAGCGGGGCGCAGACGCTATCCGGGGTGAAGACTTTCAACGACCTTCCGCTTCTGCCCGCGGCCACGCCCACGCTCGACAATCAGGTGGCGAGCAAGGCCTATGCGGACACGAAATTCGGGGCCGGCGCCGCGCTGACCACGACCGATGACTTCAACACGGTCGTTGATACCAATTTTTACAAGGTTTCGACCGGGATCGCCACCGCGGCGGCAATCGCGCTGAACAGGCCTTCCGGTCAGCCCGGCATCCTTGAGGTGGTGAACAACGGCAACGTGCTCGTGCAGCGTTATTCAACGCTCGGCGCGAAGGGCACCTTCTACCGGACCCGGACATCGGCGGGAACCTGGGCATCCTGGGCCTCCGTTGCGGATTATGGCGCGGGGGATGGCCTGACCCTGGATGCCGCGACGAATGACTTTGCCGTTGACGATACGGTTATTCGCGACAGCGGCGCTCAGAGCATCGCAGGGACGAAAACCTTCACCGGCACACTGACGGGAACCGGAACGGTAAACCTGCCCGCGGCAACCTATGTCCCGACGATGGGCACCACCTCGACCGCGGTGGCCAACAAGGCCTATGCGGACACCAAGGTGTCCATGACCGGGAACCAGGCCATTTCGGGCGTGAAGAGCTTCGCTGCGTTCCCGACCGTTCCGGTCGCGACGGACCCGACTGCGGACAATCAGGTTGTCAGCAAGAAATATGCGGACAGTCTGGCATTAAATATCACGCGCTCGCTTATGTTGCCCTATTTCAATATACTGGTACGGGCAACGGACAGTCTTGCATCAACGGGAACAGCGAGACATGACAAAATTACGATCGCGGCTGTCCCAGTCGATATGAAACGAGTAGTCTGCTTTACACTTACAAGAAATAGCTCTTTCGTGGGTGATGATTCTTTTGAAAAAGAAGAATGTTACATCGTCCAAGAGGGAGACGTCATCGAGGTCAAGTCTTCTTCTTTTGGCGCCGTGGTGATCGCGATTAACAACGAAGATCAAGTGAACGACTTTAGTTTCCCGTCGCGTACAAAAATTTCCGGACCGTTCCTATTCATAGATGAACAGTCACCCGCAAGCACCCCTTTCATTTATAATTTCTCCGGTTATTCCAACCATGAAGGCAGCTCCCAGTTATCAACAAGTATTAGCGTGCGTGAATACCTGATGCCGAATGTCTCGCCTTGAGCAAGCGCCTGCTCGAATTGGCGGTGTTTACCGCATCCATTGCAACCAGGCTATTGACAGAACCCAAATGGCGATCATCGGTCATCGTCGTCTCCGTTGTCGGTTTCAGGTCTTGGAAACAAAACCTTCTCCGAAGATTGACGGTGACCACCAGCGTCACCCACGGCCGCGCGCTGCGCTACGCCAAAGGCTCCGCGCGCGGCCTCCTACACCGCCATAAGGGACACTGCCTATAAACCCCCGCTGGGTCGTCTTGTTGTAGGTTTTCGAGGGCGGGGTGGGTGGGCCTTGCCGAAACCAGAGAGGCCCTTCTGCGCGCCTGCGCACAGGAAATGCCGGATCTTCGCCAATTCAAATTTTTTCGCACCAGCCCAGATTGTGCATGAAAAACATGGGAGCCGCCGATGACCTTCAGACCCGTCCTTGCCACCAGCAAAGCCCAGCCCGCCATCGAGGGCGCGGGGGTGCATCTGCACCGCGTGTTCGGCTTTGGCGATCCCGCGCTCACCGACCCCTTCCTGATGATGGACGATTTCCGCAACGACGATCCGCGGCTTTATGCCAAGGGGTTTCCCTGGCATCCGCACCGCGGGATTGAGACCATTACTTATGTTCTTGAAGGCCAGGTGGAACACGCGGATTCGCTGGGCAACCGGGGGCTGCTTGGCGCGGGCGGCGTGCAATGGATGACGGCGGGCTCGGGCATCGTGCATCAGGAAATGCCCTTCGGCAACGCGCAGGGGCAGATGCACGGCTTTCAGCTTTGGGCGAACCTGCCCGCCGCGCTGAAGATGACCGCGCCGCGTTATCAGGACGTTGGCGCGGGCGACATCCCCGTCGAGGGAGACGACGATGGCACCACCGTCAAGGTCATCATCGGCACGTTCTGGGGCAAGACAGGCCCGGTCGACGGGATCGCTGCCAATCCGATGCTGCTTGATGTCTCGGTGCCGCCGGGGCGGCGCAAGGCGCTGTCGGTCGATACCCGGGCCAACGCGCTTGCCTATGTCTTTGCGGGCTCGGGGACGTTTCGGGACGCCAGCGACCCCGTCGGCATCAAGGTCGAGAAGGAATATCGCGGGCAGGAGATGACCCTGCGCGACAGGACCGGCAATCGCACGCTGGTGCGGTTCGGGGCTGGCGACGCGATCACGGTGCAGGCGGGCGACGAGGGGATCCGGTTCCTTCTGATGACCGGCCGCCCGATCCAGGAACCCGTCGCCTGGCACGGGCCGATCGTGATGAACACGCAAGAGGAGCTGCGCCAAGCCCTGCGCGAGTTGAACGACGGCACCTTAATCAAGCACGGCTGACGGGCTGCGGCCGGAGGGTTTGGACATCGAAGTCGGCCCATTGCCGCCGGTCGATCGGTCAGGATGTTGCTTAGCCGCCTTCCCAAAGCCGCCGTTCGACGGGTGCCGCAGCAATAGCTTGGACATGAAGGTAGTGATATCGCACAAACCTGAATTTCGAAGTGAGCTAAACTTCTGAACAAGTGTAACGCTGCAGCACATTATGCATGGCCCATGCGCTGCTTCAGGCCGCTAGCTGGCCCTCCGTCGGCTCTTGTTGGGCGCTCACATAACGGCCTTGGCGTCTGCCGCAATCAATTCGGTACTTTTTCGCCGACATGGGCGATCGTCAGTCGGCCCGACGAACGGTCACACCAGAAGTGAACCCTGCCGGCACCGGGCGTGTAGCGGGAATGCCAGTCGAAGCAGCGTTCGACGCCCGAGAGATCAATAAAGTAGAATAGCTTGCTCCGCTGCTCCTTTTCCGGCGTGGTCTTGGTCAGGAAGGTCGGCATCGCGGCGTCCTTTGTATTCCAGTGAGCCGCCGCGATCTCAAGGTCCATCAATGCTTGCCGTGCCGATGACAGGCGAGGCTCTCCCGCCTTGAATGCACGCAAATGAGCCTCAGTGCGCGGGAGGAAGAGCAAATGCGGGAAAATCTCGGCGCGCCGCGCCCATAGTTCGTCTCCATCGCGCACCTGCTCGCTGGGTATCCGCCGCAGCCATTCATCATGCCCTTTGACATGATCGGGCGTGGCAGCGTGATGGACGTGGACGACCCGCTCTTCGAACCCGCCGTGCTCATCGAACGAGATGCGACGGAGCGGTACGGTCGGCGCCAGCCAAGGCTCGTTCGCAAAGCTTACGCCGAGCGTGCCTACAATATGGCCCAGCCCGAGACCCTCGGCGAGCACGTCACCGTAGCGATATTCCGCTTCCAGGCCGAATGCTTCACCCAGGTTGACACGGAACGGCGCGCGGTTTTCGAAGCTGCGCAAGAACCGCCATTCATCGCGACTGCGTCCCTTTGCCATAACCGTGCCAAGCCAACGATCATCGCCGAGCGGGATCGACGCCAATGGAACGGAGGAGTGGAGCGCTGCGCTCGACTGTATCTGGCGCAAAGACTGCAGCGTCTTGGCCAGTCCCACGACGGCCGCTTCTGCGGCTTCCGCATCTACGGCGCCCGAAGGAAAGGACAGCTCGTTCAAGAAAGCGATGAAGGTCATCTCAACTCAGCAGCTGATCCAGCGACTTATCCCACTGATCGAAGAAGCCATCGGGCCATTCTGAGAGCCTACCCTCCGGGGTGACGACCGGATGGATGCGCTCGGGTTGGCTGCTTCCGGACGGCCGGCGGAAGAAATTGAGACCAACGTCCCCAGCGGGAATTTCGCCGTTCTTCACCGCGAGGCGGATGCCGTTAAGGAAATGATCGCTATGACTTTCGACAACGATCCGTGTACCAGTCGCGGCGGATCGCGCCATCAATTGCCCCATCGCCGCCTGGCCTTGTGGATGGAGATGCGCTTCGGGGTTCTCGATCAGGAGCCAGCTGTCAGGCGGTGATGCCAGGCAGGCAACGAGGATGGGGAGGACGTACGTCAGCCCGAAGCCGACATTGGTCGAGCGATAGGGATTGGACCCACTGATTCCGGCACTCCCGCCATAGAAATAATCTAGGCGCACGGCATCCGTCCGAGGGATGTCCTCGACAGCGAGCCCGACACCGGGGCTGAACTCCTGAAACCAGGCGTTGACCTGCGAGAGCAAGCCTGGAGCTGCCTCGTCGGGATGTCGAAGTACCGGATTGACCTCTTCGTCGCCGAATAGGCTCAGGAAATGAGCAGTATACTGACCGCGGCTGCCAAGAAATCGGCGCTCGTTGACGAGGTGATAGGCCTTGGGGAAGCTCACCTCGGGCCCGGCACGATCGGCGCGCAGATACTGAAACCAATGGCCGAACAGGCCGCGTTGATGCTCTAGATCCGAGTAAAAGCTGAAATTGGGGTCGGCAGAAAAATGCAGCAAATCGCCCCGCGGCTCATAGGCGACCCGATATGCAAAGGCCCGCTCTTCGCGATCAAAGAGCGTGATGCCGATGTCTTCGTCCTCATGCTGATCGTTGAGCACATCCACGCCGGTACCGAGCTCGACCAGATCTCCATTCAAGAGAAAGCCCTGCCTCGACAGGAAGCCAGCATCCCATGACTGGCGGAGCAAGGCCAATGCTTGCAACGTGGTGCTCTTCCCTGACCCGTTTAAACCAGACAGCAAGGTAAGCGGTTTCAGAGGGATATGGACATCCCGGAACGCCTTAAAATTATGCAAAGTGAGCGCATCAAACATCGGAGATATCCTTGAAGATCTTTAATACCGTCTCGAACCTCTTGCGCACCTTCCTGATATCACCCGTACCCTGCGAGATGGCGGCATCGAATTCGCGGTCGTGCATCGCCTCCATCATCCGGCGGCGGACCTCGTCGTGGCGAAGGATGCAGCGCGCTCGCTCGCTGTCCGAGAGGTTGGAGAGCGACACGGCAATGGTCTCGAACAGCGCTTTGTTGATCGGGAAGCGCGCATCGGTCTCGCGATAGCGTTTGCGAAAAGCATCCTGACCGAAGATTTCCAGCGCGCTTTCCATCGCCCGAGTGAAGCCGTCCTCAAGCCGCTCCAGATCTCTATTGTTGAGACGATTGATCTCGCGCATCGCGTCGCCGAGGAAGCGGTCAAAATCATAGGCTCGGAATTCTTTGGGGTCGGTCATGCTGAAGGCGAGAAACCGCAAGACCATCTCTCGATCAGCCATTCGCTCGTCGCGAATGCTATTGGCGGTAGCCTGCTTGAATGCCTCTAGCCCAGCCAGCCGGCTGAGATAATTCCTCGCCTTGCCGGGTATCAGGGCATGACGCAGTTCCTGCGCCGAGAGTGGCATTCCTCCAGTGTTGATCCGCGCGAAGATGTTGAACTTTACTTCCTGCGGGGTGCCGTGACGGATGACGTGAACGACGAGTTCAGTCTCGCGCAGACGGCGCTTCAGTCGTGCGGGAAGGTCGTCGAACAGCTTTTCGTTGAAGGACTCGCCGAGATACTCCAGCCCGGTTAGCATGAGTGGGGTCTCGCCGATCGCTTCTGGATCAATGAACCGCGTAATCGTCGTCAAGCGCTGGATGCCATCGACAATCGCCCAATTCTCTTCTTCGTCCTCGGCGGCATAGAGCGTGGGCAGCGGAATGCGGAGGAGCAGCGACTCGATCAACCGGCTCTGCTGGCGATCAGTCCAGATCCCGCGGCGGCGCTGGAAATCTGGCTCGAGATCGATCGCCTTGCTGCGCATCCTCGATAGGAGGAGATCAATGGTCATCGAGCGCGTCGTGACGTCGATATCGTCCGGATTGAACGGCTCGGCGATCTGCAGGTCGTTGCCGAGCTCACTAGGCAGCTCCCTTTCGATGCCACTGGGCGTACCGAACGAGGTCCCCTCTTCGGTCATGCGTTGCGGGTCAGTGATGATTGTTTGCGTCGCCATGGTTGCAGCCTAGCAAATCGCCACACCCAGTTCCAGCAACTGCTCGTCCGCAAAGCAATCGAGCTGCTTCATGAGAAAGCCGATGAGTTGGCGTCCAAACCAGACATTGAATGGGCGAGCAGCGAACGACCGCTCTCCGCCCCTTGCGAAGGCGACGGATGACCAACGTGCTCGGCCCATATCGGCCCCACGCCTTTCCGATTTGCTGCCTCGCAGCACTACCGAAAGGGGACGCTCGCGCGCCTCGCAGCAATCTTGGGGATGTCGGCTGTCCAATTCGCGGATGAAACCGTCACAAAATGAACGCATGCCGTCTAACAGTCCCTCTCAATACACCATAGATGGTGGGGGAGGGCCTGATGAATTGTGAAGGGTAGGCATCGCATCGTGATTCCGCATCTCTTGGTGATGGCCGATGGCAACTATTTGAGGGATGAGCGACTGCGGGTATACCTGTCCGCACACACCCACCACCGCTTGGTCCTCGCCGACCTGACCCTAACAGAGATGTTCAAGAAGAACGCGCTCGGGACAGCGCGTAGCAGCCTGAAGATCATGGCTGACTTCCCAGATCAGATCTTCGCATTGAAGCCGACTCATCTCTGGCTTGATGCCAAAGTGTGCAGCGAGGCCGACCTGCAGCAACTTATCGACCCGGACCGCAGCGCTGACATTCGCCAACTCACCCGCGACTATAGATCAGAGGAAGCGATCCCCAGCTTCGTCGAACGAATGAAAGCGCGAGAGGGCGAGGCTTCGCAATACATGCGGCAGCTGAGCGACCAGGTGCGAACGCTGGAAATTTCGCTTCAGAGCCTGCTTAAGGAGTTTCGCGTCGAAGAACTGACGCAAATCCGAACTGGCCAAGGAATAACCAGCACCCTTCAGGAGAAGATATTCAACCTTGTGGACGAGGTGACAGTTGAGTTCGTGAAAACCAACCAAGAGCCCGGACGCACCGCGCCACTGAAGCGGAGCGAAGCGCACGGAATGTTCGCCTATCGCTATGCGCTCTGCGTGGTAATTGCGTTCACAAGGTGGGTAGAGCTCGGTCGGCAGGTGAAGAGTTTGGACCACCGGTTGAATGACGTCGTTGATAACCAGCTCGCCGCGACCTCGACCTACTTCAATGAGGTCTTGACCAAGGATCGGGAGCTTCGGATCGTGGCGAGCAACGCCAAGGACGTGCTGAAGCATTTGGGAGCCTTCACACGTCCATTCCCTGATGAAGCCTCGGCGGGCTAGAACGGCGAGTAGGGCCACTAAACCCCGTCGTCGCACAAACGATGCGGACGAGCCTGCCTATGCTTGTAGACAACCTAGGCCAAATAGCGCTTTATACGGCCACGCCCGGAACATAAGGTTTCCGATAGAGCCAAATAGGAAAGATAAATGAAGATTAGCGTCAATCAATTTATCGACTTTGCCTACGGCGATAAGAGAAAAGATAAGACCAAAGCCGCAAGCATAATCGACGACCTAGATGTACCATATGACCCTGCCAAGGATCGCTACAAACAGTTTCGAGAAGCATTAGCTTCTTTTGAGGATGGGAAGGTTTCCACCAGTGAATTTCTGACACTTCATTCTGGTGTTTCTGCAAATAAATCTGCTGGTTACAAAATCTTGTGTAAAAATTATCTAGATTTGAAGGAGGACTATGCACTTATTTGGCAGGGCCGCAGTCCGGTTGAAGCAGAGATTTCTGGACTGCGCATCACAACAGCTTGGTATTTGCGCACAGAAGAAAACAACCAGAGAAGAATTATCTTCTTACATTTCGGAAAGGAACAACTTCCTCGGGAGAAAGAACGAGGATTGCTGACTGTGCTGCGCTTGGCAAAGCCAGATTCAGCTGGAGTAGGCATCCTCAATATTCAGCCAGGGACGTTGGTAACTTCAACACGAATCGACCAAATCGAAGCCGATTACTTGCGTAAGCGAGCCGAAAAGTTCATGGCTATCGCTAAGGACATTCTGGCCGGCAGGTAGCGGCCGAGGCTGTCATCTAATCGCATGTCATACTGCAAGACCTTTCTGCTTGGTGGGTGACATCTTTTGCCGGGAGCAGTGTCATCTTCGCGGTCGGGATGTGCCGCCGCATGGTGGGGCTTCGCGGAGAACCTTCCAATGTGTGAAGCGCACGCATCGACTTTGGACGGATCGGATGTCAGGATGGTGCAGGTCAGAAGATCGCGCCAGCGGCTCGCCAGTCCCGCCAGATACAGGTTCGCCTCGTTTCCGGCGGGGGAGAAGAAATGCGGCTGGCGGCCTTGGGACCGCTCCACTCGTAAAAATCGCCGACCGGCACAAGGCATCGGCCATGCCGCCACACCTGCCGAAAGGCGGGCTTTTCGCGCGCATCCTCGATGCGGGCGTTGAACGTCGCGGCTTTCCACGCTTCGGGCTGTCGCCCCCGAACCATGACGGGATGAGGCCCCATCTGGCCTCCATCGCGATCAGCGGCGATTTTGCGAGGATCACCACTGTTTCAGTCGGCTTGACATTGAACCGGGCCCCGAACGGATCGAGCTTGATCTGCGACATGTCCACTTCGGTGTTGCGCAGATTGGGATCGACGAACCGCCCGCACATTTTTCGTTCCCCGCGTGATGTCAGACCTCGGCTCAGGATGCGCACGGCCGGGGCCTGACGCGAATCAAATCCTGCCGAAAAACCAGCGCGCCGGGGCGAGATTTCGGCCGCGATCAAGCAGCCTGCGCCTCGAAGGCCAAAAGGCGCCGAAAGACACCTTCACGAATCGCCAATGAAATAACGTCAAGACCGAAATGGCCAATGATGCCGATTTTTCCGGAGCGCATTTTTAGGGGAAGATGGGTGGCACTTGTCGATCCGTCGCCGGTCGGTCGGCCCTTCCTTTAATCGAGTAGAAGTAAGTAGGAAGGGACTTTTGGCAAGCCCCCATCTGGCACCTGCAAGTCAATAAATTCAGACTGTTGCGGATTTGCACAGACCGGAAAAATCGACAGATCCGCCCCGTCGACCCCATTGTTCGGGCGACATTTCTGCCCTTATCTCATCGCCATGATGACCCAGAACACGCATATCACCCCCGCCGCCTCCCGGCTCATACGCTGATCCTTCCGGATCGGACGTGGGGTTTCGTGTCTCGCATCGATGCTCTCCTGACCGACTTCTCGCCCCGAATCACGCCCGTAAAATCGGACGTCGCGCGGCTTGAAACGGTCCTCGAGAGGCTCTCTTGCCGCCCGAGCGCCGAAACTTTGTGAGGACCGTCCCAAGCGGCTCCCGGAATTCGCAAGGTTTCAGCACCCCCTCCGACCCGGTTCAGACGCCGCGCAGCCCGCATTCGGGGGCTGCCGGTCGTAGAGCGGGATCAGTCGGACACAAGACCTGAGGTGGCGAAAATGAACGGCGAAGCGAAAAACGAAGAAAAAGACGAAAAAGGCATCAAGTTCCTGTTTATGAACGATTTCTTCCGTTTTTGGCGCTTCCGCGCTATGACTCTGATCGTCCCTCGCGCCATCCCCGGAGATCGCAATGACCTGCACCTGACCCCTGAAAACGAAAACGCCGGGATGTTGGCGCATCCCGACGTGGACGTGATGTGGAAGGCCGAAGCCCACCAGCATTGACGACTGGTTCATAGCATTTCCTGCGGCTCGCCGCAAGGAAACGCCCGGCTTCAGCCCCCCTCGAACCGGACCCTGTGACAGCAAGAGAAGCATCGCTTCGGGCGCGTTTTTTCGCACGTCCGGGGGCTTGCCTTCTCATGCCTGTCGATCGGGTCCGCCTCCCACGGACCGCCCGACCCGGGCGGCTCTGCCCCGAAGCATGAGGACACCGGAAATGGCTGACAAAGACCAGACTGACGAACCCCTGAAGGACGAGATCCTGCCGCCCGAGGACACCGCCCCCTTGGGGACGCAAGAGACCGTCCAGACCGAGGAAACGGTCGAGGGCGAGCTCAGCCCGATGGGGGAGATCATCACGGAAATCACCGATTTGCTGGCCGCGCTGCCCGGCGACTGCGCCGAGATCAAGCAGGGCATCGAGGAGTGCCTGATCGACGTACATCTGGAATTCGAAGATGTGGTGTCCCGCGAGAGCATCGCCCGGCGTCAGATCGCCACCCTCAAGCGGAGCCTGCGCCAGGAGAAGGAGCAGGCGAAGCTCCTGCGCCACAAGATCTTCGTCGGCGGATCGGACAACAATTACCAGGACATCGAGGACGGCACCCTCGATCTGCCCGACGACGACATCGACGAGGAGGAAGAGACGCCGAAAGCGCGCAAGGGCAAGCAGAAGCGGAAAATGCCCAAGGACATCAAGACCATCGAGATCAAGCATTATCCGGAGCAGACGCACTGCCCCTGCGGGGGCGAGCTGAAGGAGATCGGCCACTGGATACTCAGCTCAGGGTCATCCCGGAGCATTACGTGTGGGAAAAGCACATCTACTTCCGCTGCGCCTGCAACCGCAGCGCCGCCTGCAAGGAGCACAAGCCCGTGTCCGCACATGCCGAGGGCTTCATCGGCCGGAGGCGCACGATCACGCCGAGGACCGTGGTGGAGGCGGTCTGCCAGAAATTTTACGAACACTCGACGCATTACCGCCAGCGGCGTCGCCTGGACAACGCCGGGTTCAACGTGGCGCGCCAGACGCTTGGCCGCAACGCGACCCACATCGCGGGCTTTCTGGAGCCGGTGTGCGACGAACTCTGGCGGCACGTGACCAGCGGGCATGCGGCGCACATGGACGAGACGCCGTTGCGCACCCAGGCCAAAGGGGGCTGCGAGACGACCTGGCTCTGGGGGCTGTGCCGCGATGAACGTGGCTGGAACAAAGAGGCCGAACCGGCGGTTTATTGCGAGCACGACGCCTCGCGTGGCGGGCATGTCGCGGAGCGCATGCTCGAGGGCGCGCTGATCGACACCCTCCAGATCGACGGCTGGAAGGCCTACAACCGGATCCGCCGGGTGCCGGGGCAGAACGACGGGGTGGAGATCGCGCGCTGCATGGCGCATGCGCGCCGCAAGTTCACCGACAGCCAAAAGGCTGCGCCGAGCACCCTTGCGAAGCGCGTGATCAAGGGGCTCAAGGCCGTCTATGAGGTCGAGGAACGGGTCTATGGCTGCCCGCCCGAGGAGCGCCAGGCGCTGCGCCTCGCCGAGGCGCTGCCGGTCCTCGAAAAGATCCGTGCGGACCTGCTGCGGGTCCAACCCGATCTGGCCAAGGGCAGCCTGAAGACTGCCGTCAATTACTTCCTGAGCGGCTGGGAGGACCTGACCCGTTACGTTTATGACGGCCGGCTCGCGATAGACAACAACCCCGTCGAACGCTGCATGCGCGGGATTGCCCTTTCGAAAAAGAACTCGCTCTTTGCCGGCAACCTCATGGCTGCGAAGAACTGGGCCATCTTCTATTCCTTGATCGAGACCGCGCGGCTGAACGGCGTCGACCCCTTCCGCTATCTGAGCTGGGTCATCGATCAGATCGAAAAGGGGCGTGAGCTGACCGATTACAGCCAGCTGATGCCCTGGCATTTCAAGGCCGCCAACGAGGCCCCGTCGCAAGGCAAGGCGGCCTGACCTCGCGCCCCTGATCGCCGCCTCCGGGGCGGCGATCCCACCCCCGCGCCACGCGGATATCGTGTTTTGAGCCGGGCCCCGGGATCGGGGTGCCGGCCAAAAGCCGTGCGCGCTCGCCTTCTGCAAGCCGATGCGCCGCGTTGCCCGTGCCTTCAGGTTCCAGAGCCCTTCGCACGCTCCCCGACACATTTGACCGCCGCCGCGCCCACCGCAGGGCCTCGCGTTCGAGGCGCACGCCGGTCGCGCTCATTTCCATTCCGTTTTGCGACCCGCAGGCAGGCCGACACCCCGTCCGGTCCGCAGGAACAGCACCGGCATCGTCCCGTATGAGGGCCGAGGGGGGCGGCATCCGCGTGGCGACAGTCCGCGACACTGGTCTCGAACCGACCGTAGCCGGTTCTCGCTCCCCAACTCCGTCACATTCTGAGCGCCGCAGGCGGTCCGGCATCCCGTCAGGTCCGCAGGAGCATCATCGCCATCGCCCCGTATGAGAGCTGGGCGCGGTATCAGCGACCCGCGGCAGCGGTCCCGAACCAGGCGTTCAGCCGGTCCGCGCCCACCTCCACCACCGTTCCGATCATCGCCCGATTCGACCCCGGGCGCGGAATTGTGCCAAGAATCTTTCCCCTCAGGGGCCGAAAATCGGGGTTTATCGGGCCGATGCACCGCTTACGATCCACGCCCCCGCGGGGGGAGCGACTTGCTCCGCTTCTTGGCGGGCTTTTTGCGCGGCGGTTTCGATCCACGCCCCCGCGGGGGGAGCGACTTTTGAAGGTGCGTAGCCTCCCTAGCCTCCCATAGAGTTTCGATCCACGCCCCCGCGGGGGGAGCGACTGTTGGTGAGACAGCGGGCGGGGCTGAGGTGCCGGGTTTCGATCCACGCCCCCGCGGGGGGAGCGACATGGCGATGCGACGCCGCTGCATGTGACGCTGGACACCGTTTCGATCCACGCCCCCGCGGGGGGAGCGACTGAATCTTGACGTGCTGATGAGCGCGTCAGACAAGTTTCGATCCACGCGCCCGCGGGGGGAGCGACCTGTTACCGGAACAGAACAAGACCGGAACTCTGTAGTTTCGATCCACGCCCCCGCGGGGGGAGCGACCGATGGGCGGGGCGGGTCACGCCGATCCGCGGATGTTTCGATCCACGCCCCCGCGGGGGGAGCGACGTCAGCGCGGCGCTGAGGCGGGCCATGATCGGGTTGTTTCGATCCACGCCCCCGCGGGGGGAGCGACCGGTGGTGCAGGGCGGTTGCGTGGTGATGACGGTGTTTCGATCCACGCCCCCGCGGGGGGAGCGACATGTCGCGGACGGTTTTGCCATATCCATTGAAGAGTTTCGATCCACGCCCCCGCGGGGGGAGCGACGTCCGTCTGGCGTGGGGCGCGAAGGCTGTAAAGCCGTTTCGATCCACGCTCCCGCGGGGGGAGCGACGTTCGCGGGGCTGACGCCGTTCGCGCGTGCGCGGTGTTTCGATCCACGCCCCCGCGGGGGGAGCGACGGCGCGGATCTGGTGCAGGGCGTCGTGGCAGACACGTTTCGATCCACGCCCCCGCGGGGGGAGCGACGGCGCACGGTCGAAGACATGTGGCGCGAGCTGGACGTTTCGATCCACGCCCCCGCGGGGGGAGCGACGACATGTGCTCGCGCCCCATCACTCAAGACGGCAGTTTCGATCCACGCCCCCGCGGGGGGAGCGACGGACATCGTCCGGCTGACCAACGACGAGCTGATGTTTCGATCCACGCCCCCGCGGGGGGAGCGACCACGCAGGCGGAAGCCGATGCGGCCGCGCAGGCTGTTTCGATCCACGCCCCCGCGGGGGGAGCGACGTCTGAGGAGGTCCGCGCGGTCTATCTCTGGACCGGTTTCGATCCACGCCCCCGCGGGGGGAGCGACCCAAGCCGTCCGCGCTGCATGATCATCCACACGGTTTCGATCCACGCCCCCGCGGGGGGAGCGACTCAAGGGCATCGTGGCAGCATATGAGGGACAGGGTTTCGATCCACGCCCCCGCGGGGGGAGCGACGATGACGGATCGCAAGAGCGAGTTATCGCCGCATGGTTTCGATCCACGCCCCCGCGGGGGGAGCGACCCGAAATCAGATAGGCGTCGTAAGCGACGAAATCGTTTCGATCCACGCCCCCGCGGGGGGAGCGACTTGGCGCGGGCGGCTGGCCAGTCCCACGAAAGCAGTTTCGATCCACGCCCCCGCGGGGGGAGCGACGTGCTCGCCGCCGCGTTTCCCGCGGAATTTCAGGTCCGTTTCGATCCACGCCCCCGCGGGGGGAGCGACCGCCGTGGTGCCCGTCGCCATCACCCGCAGGGCGCGGTTTCGATCCACGCCCCCGCGGGGGGAGCGACAGCGTTTGTCTGGTCAGCCCACTCACCCCACTGCTTGTTTCGATCCACGCCCCCGCGGGGGGAGCGACGAACAGAAGTTCACCGGGGCCGCGGCTGACCTGCTGTTTCGATCCACGCCCCCGCGGGGGGAGCGACAGCCAGACACCCGGAGGCATGGCCGTTTTTCGCCGGGTTTCGATCCACGCCCCCGCGGGGGGAGCGACGCAGCGTGGCGGCGCGAGCCTGCCAGATGACGAAAAGTTTCGATCCACGCCCCCGCGGGGGGAGCGACAGCCGTCTCACCGGGCATATACATCAGATGCGCCTGTTTCGATCCACGCCCCCGCGGGGGGAGCGACGCGGCAGGCGTGAGGCAAGCGCGGATCGAGGGCGAGTTTCGATCCACGCCCCCGCGGGGGGAGCGACCAGTCCACTGCCCGACGTAGGCCATGAACGCATCGTTTCGATCCACGCCCCCGCGGGGGGAGCGACTGCGCGGCGCTCGACCGGATGCGATAGGCGGCGCAGTTTCGATCCACGCCCCCGCGGGGGGAGCGACGTCCACGGCGTCTATCACTGGCAACTCACGCCGCAGGTTTCGATCCACGCCCCCGCGGGGGGAGCGACGACAGACTTTCCGTTTGCGCCAGATCCATACCAGTTTCGATCCACGCCCCCGCGGGGGGAGCGACTGCGGCTCGAACTGCCCGCCGACTACATGCAGATGTTTCGATCCACGCCCCCGCGGGGGGAGCGACGCTTCGCCCCGCGAAAGTGACAATCCGCAAGGTGGTTTCGATCCACGCCCCCGCGGGGGGAGCGACGAGCAGGCCGGCTGGACGAGCGACGGCACCGAGATGTTTCGATCCACGCCCCCGCGGGGGGAGCGACACGTTACCAGCCTGTCGACCGCCAAAGCGGCGATGTTTCGATCCACGCCCCCGCGGGGGGAGCGACCGCTGATCACCGATCACCGGCAGGGCCAGCGGGTGCAGTTTCGATCCACGCCCCCGCGGGGGGAGCGACTGCCGTTTCGTAACCCGCTGACCAGACGGTGTAAATTGCTCCGGTGGTGCGAAGGTGCTTGTCGCAAGCGCCTCCGGAGCGGCAGCGCAAGGTGCTCCGGTGCTTCATCCACAATTTCAAAGAGCTGACGCGGTGCGAACCGGGTGGGAAACGGCCACACCCTTGGGGTTCGCAGATCAGAGGATCAACGGGCCGTTCAGGTCAAGCGCAGGCTTGGCGCCGACATGTTCAACGTTCCGCTCCCAGTTCGACCCCAGATAATAATACCTCAGACTGTCAAACTCCGGCCGGATGACCGCTTCCAGCCGCGCTTTCAGCTTCACCCATTGCCCCGGGTCCACCTCGATCTCGAAGACCGAGAACTGCACGCGCTGGCCGAAATCCTCGCAGGCTTTCGCCACCCGGCGCAGCCGCTTCTTGCCGCCCTCTTCGAGCGTGTTCACATCGTAGGTGACCAGAACCAGCATCTCAACTCCAGAACCAGGGCGGATAGGCGTCGATGTCACCGCGCAGGTGGCGGGCCAGCATCTGCGCCTGCAGGAAAGGCACCAGCCCGAAAGGCGCCTTTTCCTGCAAGAAGGGATGCAGCCGCTCCTCGCGCTTGCGGTCCTGCCAGGCGGTCAGAACGCTGCGCCGCGCGTCATCGGTCAAAAGCACCGCGCCCCCCTCCATCTGCCGGAAATCCGCCGCCCGCAACTGACGACGATTGACCAGCGACAAAGCCAGCCGGTCGGCCAGGGGCGCGCGCAATTCCTCCATCAGATCAAGGGCAAGGCTGGGCCGGCCGGGGCGGTCGCGGTGCAGGAAGCCCACCGCCGGGTCCAGCCCCACCGCCTCGCAGGCGGAGCGGCAGTCATGCGTCAGAAGCGTGTAAAGGAACGACACCAGCGCGTTCATCGGATCGAGCGGCGGGCGGCGGGAACGGAGCGTCCAGCGCAATTCGGCATCGGGCGCGCGGATCAGATGATCGAAGACGGCGAAATAAAGATTGGCGGCCTCGCCCTCGGAGCCGCGCATCGCCTCGACCGAGGCATCGGCAAGCTGCACCCGGCGCAGGATCTGCGCCATGCGGTCGGCGGCGGTCTCCAGCGCTGCCCTTGCCGGGGGCGCCATGTCATCGCCGTAGTCGCGCAAGGCCCGGCGGATCACCGCGCGCTGGTTCGACACCTTGCCCAGAACGAAGGACCGGACGATCTCTTCGGGGCTGTCGGCGCGGCGGTATTGTTCACGGCGCAACAGCACATTGCCCGAGACCGGGCCTTCGACGCGGGCCTGAAACCGGCCATTGCGGCCCATCAGGGCAAGGGTGATGCCGCGCTCGGCGCAGACGGCGATCAGCGCGGGGGTCAGCAAGACCGGGCCGAACACCACGACCGAGGCCAGCATATGCAGCGGCACCCGAGTCTTGTCGGCACCCTCGATCTCGGCCACGAGGGTCTCGCCCTCCAGCCGCAGCGCCGCGCCCTCGGTGGTGACATAGACGGTGTTCAGAAGCTTCTTCATCGCGCCTCCAGGAGCCGGGCCAGGGTCTGGTCGCGCCAGCGTTTCACCGGGCGGGCGACGGTCTCGGGGCGGCAGAGGTCGATGAGCGAGCAGGCCCGGCAACGGCTGCGGTGCGGCGTGGGGGGCGGGGTGGTGCGGCGGGCAAAGACCTCTGCCAGATCGGCCACGGCGGCCATGGTGAGGGCGCGAAGCTCGGCATCGATCGGCACGGTGACGCGCCGTTTCGTCTGGGCATAGTAAAGCGCGCCTTCGGGCACCGGCTGGCCGGTCATCTCCTCAAGGCACAGCGCCTGCGCGCAAAGCTGCGCCTCGTCGGCGCGGTGCAGCTTTGGTTTGCCGCGCTTGTATTCGACCGGAAAGGGGCGTTCGCTGCCGTCGGGCTGCGGCTGGAATTCGACCAGATCGGCTGTGCCCGACAGGTTGAGCCGCACGGAACCCAAGGGCAACGAGAGCACCCGCCGCCCTCCCCTGCCCTTTCGACTGCCGCCCTTGTCGGCCACCGCGTGCAGCACATCCCCTTGCGCGGTAAAGATATTCTCGTCCCAGAGCCGTTCGAGATGGATCAGCGCCGCCTGCCGCAAACAGTAAACCGCATGCTGCAGCGCCGAGAGAGGGATCGTCTCCTCCTCGGCGGGCGGCGCGGGCATCAGAGCAGCTCGCGGATTTCGACGCCCGCAGGCAGGCCCTCGCGGTCGATCTCGACGCGGTAGTCCGAGAACTTGCGCGCGGGTGCGAGGTTGCCAAGGCCGCGATCGTCCAGATTGCGGAACTCGCCATCCACCGCGCGCCCGATGCGGATACGGTCGAACAGCGCATGGGCGGGGGCGTTGCCCAGCGCGTTTTCATGCGCGAAGACGATCAGCTTGCGGGTGGTCATTTCGCCGCGCGCGGCCGAGCGGTCATGCTCGAACATGTTCGCCAGCGCCTCGAAAAGCAGATCGAGGTCAGCCTCGGAAAACCCGGTGCGCTCGGCGAATTTGGCCGAGATGAAGCCATGCGCGACGTAAAGCCCGTAGGGCACGATATGCTTGCGGCCCATGGTCCGGTTGTCGGTGCGGGTGTCACCGTCCTCGCCCTCGGCGCGTTTCTTCTGTTCCGCCTCGTTCGTGGCGGCCATCCGGGTGATCGAGATTTCCACCGGCAGGATCGGTTCGACCGAGCGCGCGAAGGTCATCTGCACCGGCCCCTTGACCTGACCGCAATTGACGCCGGTGGACATCACCGCGCCAAAAGTCCGCACGTCGAAGAAATTGGCGCACATCCAGTCGCGCAGCGCCTTGGCTTCGGTGTCGTCTTTCGGATTGAGCTTGGCGTCCTTTTTCGACTTTTCGTCCCCCCGGATCGCCACATAGGCTTGCCGGTGTTTCTCGTTCAGGATTGCGCCTTCCTGCACATAGATGTGGTGACCGGCCTCGCCGGTGCGGGCCAGCTCGACATAATTGCGCAGCTTGCGCTTGAGGCTGACGTCGGACACCAGCCCATGGTTGGTTTCAGGGTCAAGCCGCGGCAGGTTGCCCGCATCCGGGTCGCCATTCGGATTGCCGTTGGTGACGTCGAAGATCAGCACGAAATCGTGGCGGCGGGAAAGCGGGATCATTGCGGTTGCTCCTCGGAATGGGGCTCTTGCTCGGTGTCGGCAGGCTTGCGGAAGCTGGCCTGGTGGTAATAGCCCAGCGCGAATTTCGCCTGCGATTCCTGCGACAGCGAAGACGGGAAAGGTTCGGCGGAGACCTCCAGCAAGTTGGCGATCTGCTGCAGTTCGTCCTGCAGGTAATGCGCGAAGGCCGGTTTCTCCTTGCGGATCTTGGCCAAGTGATTGAAGGCGTTGGCGGCGAGCGAGCCGAACACCCGCGCGGGCGTGGCGGAAGCCGAGCCATAGAATTTGTCGCGGATCGTCGCGTTCACGCCTTTGCCAAGCGCGGCCTTCTGGATGTTTTCATAAGCCGCGAACAGGCGACCCAAGACATAGCCCGTGTCTTTGGATGCGGGATCAAGTGCCACCGGGGCCTCCTTTGACTGGAAATTGCGGATCAGAACGGATTTGAGCATCGCCGCGCGCAGGGCGTTGATCTCGCCATCGGCGCGGATGCGCATGAGCACGGTCGACAGCAGCGTCAGCGGATAGGCGGTGCCGGTCAGGATCGCGCGCATCCAGTCGCCCGCGATCAGGGGGGGCACGTTCTCGCGTTTGCCCTGCGGCGCCAGTTCGGAGAGATATCTCCAAAGCGGCGGCCAGTCGTCGCGCGGCGGCGGATCAAGGCGCATGTCGTCAAGGTAACGCTGATAATGCGCCGTCAGCGTGCCGAAGTCGTCCTCCCACCAGAACCGCACCGAAAGCCGCGCGGCATTGGGGGCAAGGCCCAGAACGCAGAACCGCACGCCGCTTGCCAGCTGCGGCGCCACCTCGGCAAGCGGCTCGCAAGCCCGGATGCGCGCCAGTTGCGCGCCGATGTTCAAGGCCTCGATCTTCTCGGTCGCCGCCGTATCGAAAAAGGCGGCAAAGAAGCCCTCGGCCTGCGCCGCCTCGGCCTCGGACGCATCCGCCCAGAATACCGTCGAGGCATCGCCGATCTGGAGGCGGTGACCGCTGTCCTTTTCCAAAAAGCGATTGAGCGCAGTGGTATAGGCGAAGGCCGCGCCCTCCGACACCGGGGCATTGTCGCCCTGTTCGTGGCCGTAGGAATTGAAAGCGTCGAGGTTGAACGAAATCAGACTGGCCCCCGAGGATTGCGCGCCCCAGACCCCCTTCAAGGACGGATGCAGCCGCGCGACCGGGGCAGAGGCCCCCGTCACAAGGCAGACCTGCGCCTCAGACGCCGCCTCGGCCCCAAGCCGCGCCCAAAGCGCCCGCGCGGCGGGACGGTCGTGCAGGTAGCCAAATTCGTCTGCCAGCCGAAACACAAGGTTCTGGTCTTTCGCCTCCTCGGGCCAGAGCGGCGGCCCAAAGGCCTCGGGCGTCCAGGTCTGCAAAAACCGGGCAAGGGCCAAAAGCCCCGGATCTTCCGCTCCGGCCAGCGCGGTCAGATGCCTTTCGCGGAACTTCGCATGTTCCTCGGCGGTGCGTTTGCCCTCGCCTGCGGTGACGCCCAGCACATAGGCGCTCTTGTCCCACAGGAAGTTGGGGGCGATACCGACGGTGCGCTTGACCGCCTGCGGCACCATCAGCATGCGCGGGCTGCGCTTCTTGTCGGTGTCGCGCAGATCGGCGACCTCGACGACCTCGCCCGCCGCCGTCAGAACCACGCAAAAACCGATCTTCTCGGTCGAATAGCCATAGGGCGGCGCATCGGGCATCCGCTCGTAAGCCCGCACCAGGGACGCAAGCAGGCTCATCGCAGCACCTCCGGCGATCCGGGGCGCGGCACCTCCATCACGCCCTCGACCAGCCGGGCGCGAAAGAACATCGAGGGGCGGCCGGGCGCAGCATGGTCGATGTCCCACAGCATCAGCCCCAGATCGCGCGGCGTGCCAAAGCCCAGATCCGCCGTTTCCGCCAGCGGATTGCGCGCGGGCAAGGCCGCATCGGGGGCGAGAAGCGCGAAATCGGCGGCGAATTCGCGGGTGCCAAGACAGGGCTGATGAAAACACTGCCCGCGCGCGGCGCGGCGGTTGAAGATGTCGAGATGCTTGCCCTCGCTGTCCTCGGCCCCGGCCTTTGCGGTCAGGGTGAAATGCGCCTCGATCACATAGGCGGGGGCGACGAGCACGGTCGAGGCGCGTTGCTGGCGGTCCTCATCGACCAGAATTTGCAGCCCCGCCAGATCGCCCCGGTTCATCGCCTGCTTGATCGAACCAGTCGGCGCCTTGTGACCGACCTCGTTGCGGCGGATCGACTGAAAGCGGATCGGTTCGAGCACATGGATGCGATCGATCACCCAACTGATGGCGGGCTTCCAGTGGATCGCCTCAAGGATACCGCGCGCGGCCGAGGGGGTCATCACGTCATAGCTGACCCGCTCCACCTTCAATTCCGGCCGGGTAAACAGCGCATGGCGCCCCCGCACGTGCAAACGAATTCCATAAGCCATGCATCACCTCGAAATTCCGGTCAGTCTATCCCTTGAGTTGAGCCGCGCAAGGGGAAGATGCCGCGCGCATCAAGCGTGTGAGTCGCAGTCTGGCACAGCGCCGCGCCAAAACTTGTCACCCTCAAATGACACTCTGATCCGCGCTCAGATAGTCCGCCTGCTCCCACCACAGGCCGAAATCGTCACGGTAAAGCCCGCCATCGCTCAGCACGAAAAACGCATCGCCACGCAGAGGAGCGGCCTCGAAATCCCCCTTGTCATTCGCCCGCAGCGTCTCGCGCGCCCTTTGCGGGATCTGCACCGTGAAGGGTTGCAGCGCGCGGGCAAGCGGGCCGGATTTCTCCCACTCATTCGAGAGCCTTGCCACCCAGTCCGCGGCCGTCTCGTCGCGCGCCACGATCACCGGCACCATCGGGCTGTCGATCATCCGGTAACGCTCGGCCACCGTGCGGAAGGCGAAATTCGTCGCGGAACCATCAAAGGTGAACCTGTCCATCAGCCCCTCGGCATCAAGCCGCTTCGGCCCTGCCCGCCAATAGACCTCTTCGAACCAGCGCCGGATCGCGGCGGGGTCAAGCAGGTCGTCGCACCCCCGCGCCACCGATTGCATCGCCCCGGCCAGTTGCGCCACATCCCCCGGCGGGGCGTTGTCGGGCGCGGAAAACACCGTCAGCACCGATGCGTCAAGCGGCCGCTTGCCCTCCCGGTTCACCCTTCCGGCCGCCTGAATGACGGAATCAAGCCCCGCCTCGGCGCGCCAGCCACAGGGAAAATCAAGGTCCACCCCCGCTTCGATCAGGCTGGTGGCAATCAGGCGGCAGGGCTGCCCCGCCTTGAGGCGCGCCCTGATCTGCTCGATGATCTCGCGCCGATGCGCGGGGTATTGCCGGGTGGTCAGATGGAGGAGCCCCTCCAGCCCCGCCGCCTCGGCCGCGCGGTAAAGCGCCAGTGCGTGCCTGCGGCTGTTGACGATGACAAAGCCTTGCGGCGTGGCAGCGAGCGCCGCGACCAGGCCCGCATCGTCCATCGCGCCCCCCTGCACGATCCGCGCGCGGCGCAACCGCCCGGCCAATGTCCCCGGATCGGGCGCAAGTTCCCGCCCGGCCAGCGCCAGACCGCCCGGCTGCAATTGCGCGCTGTCAAAGGCCGGCTGCGTCGCGGTGCAAAGCACCACCGTGCAGCCGTAATGCGCGCAAAGCGTGTCCAGCATGGCAAGCGTCGGCAGCAAGACCTTGCGCGGCAGGCATTGCGCCTCGTCCAGCACGATCACCGATCCGGCAATGTTGTGCAGCTTGCGACAGCGCGAAGGGCGCGCGGCAAACAGGCTTTCGAACAGTTGCACATTGGTGGTGACGACGACGGGGGCGGCCCAGTCCTCCATCGCCTGCCGGACCTTGTCGCGGCTTCGGTCCTTCGTATCGGCAGCCTCGCGGCGGCCCGGGCCCGGCGTTTCGATCTCGATGGCGCTGTGATGTTCCAGCACGTTTTCGGCGCCCAGCAGATCGGCAAAGACCTGCACCGTCTGGTCGATGATCGAGGTGAAGGGGATCGCATAGATGATCCGCCGATGCCCGTGGCACGCCGCGTGATCCAGCGCAAAGCCAAGCGAGGCAAGGGTTTTTCCACCGCCCGTCGGGACCGAGAGGGTGATCAGGCCCGGCGGCAGTGCGGCCTTGGCCCGGACCTGCGCCAGGATTTCGGCGCGCAGGCGGTTCAGATCGGTTCCGGGGTCAAAGGCGGCCATATGCGCGTCGAACCGCGCCCGGAACGCAGGCAGAAGGCTTTGCAACGCGGGCCAGTCGCGGTCGCGGCTTCGCCCTTCAAGCGCATCGTAAAAGGCTTCGGTGTCGCGATAATCCGCATCGACAAGGCAGGAAAACACCATCCGCGTCGCGACCGAAAAGTCGAAACCGGCCTTGTCCTTGCGCAGCTTGCGACGAAATTCGTCCGACACCGCGTTGAAATCCTCGGGCATGTCCGCACTGGCTTGCGCAGCAAGCGCCGCCCCCGGCCGCGCGATCCGGGCGACCAGACAGCCGCCGTCTTCTGGACTGTTGGTGTCGGGCAAACCCGCATGATGGCCAAGGATCGTCTGCGCCAAAGCCTCGGCCACGGGTTTCGGGCAGCCCGAGGCGGGGTCGAGCAGCACCCGCCCCCCCGCGGTGGAATGATCGACAACCGGTCCCGGTTCACCGCAGAGCACCCGATCAAAGGCAGGATCGTATTTGCCCAGATCGTGCAACCGCCCCGCCAGTTCCGCCGCCGCGCCAAGCCCAAAGGCCGCGCCGCGGTCTTGCGCCAAAAGCGCCACCATCCGCAGATGATCAAGCAGTGTCTGCCAGTCGGACCGGTCCGCCTGCGTTCCCGAATGTGCATAATGTGTCATCGCCCCTCCCTCCGTCCGTTCCGGCGCCCCAGGGCGCGGCCCCGGCGGGGTTGCCCCGCTAAAGCGGCCCCCCCTCTTCCTTTTCCAGCAGCCCTTGCAAAAGTGCGCCACGATCCGCCGAAAAATCGCCCGGCTGCAGGCTCAGCCCGGTCATCGCGCGCACGAAGAATTGCCGGAAGCCCTCCCGGGTCTCGCAGAACGCGAGCAGCTTCACCCCCTGCGCCGGATGCACCAGCGCCAAGGGCAGCGCGCGGCGGGTAGTCACGGTGCCGCCCCTGTCGGTGTAGCCGAAGGCGACCGGCGCGCAGGCGCGGATCGCCCCATGCAGCACCGCCAGATCCTCGGCCCTGGCGGGCGGTTCGTTTGCGGCCGCCTCTTGCCAATAGGCGGCGGGGCGGACATCGAGCAACTGATAAAGCCGCGTCAGGATCGCCGCCTCGGGGTCGGTCTCGGCCAGTCGCGCCAATGCCGCCCGCGCCGCCGCCGCCGTCACCGGATCGCCCCGGTGCTGCGCCAGCGCCAGCCCGCGCAGCGCCGCGTCGCGCAAATCGGGATCGGGCGCGGGAACCGCCGCCACGGCCGACCCGCCCCCGACACCCCCCGCCAGAACTGCGCCCGCAAGCCTTGCCCCAAGCCCCCGGCGCGTCAGCACCAGCGAGGCGGCGCGGCCGTCAAGATCCCCCATGACCGAACACTCCTTACCCAACGACCCCCAGCAGACGCCCTGCAAGGGAATCGCCTCGACAGACCGCAAGGACAGTCTTGGCCTTGCGGGGTGTCAATAGCTGTCGGGGTGCGTGATGTCCTTTGCCAAGGCGCAGGAAGTGATCCGGCGGACCGACATGGCTGCTGATTTGCACCAGAACCGGCCCGTGTGAGCGGACAGGCCCGGCCTTCGGCCGTGGTGATCGTCTCGGTCATGTCCGGTCCCCAAACCCGGCCATGTGCATTTGTCGACATGACCCGCAGCTAAACGAAAGCGTAAGCCCCTCCCTCACCCGGTTCCGGACATGCGACGCCTTCGCGAGCGAAGGTCTCGGCCATGGCCTGCGCAACGCTCTGCCCGCGTTCCAGCCCCGTGACCTCCCACGCGACCATGCCCTGAAGCTGCTGCGCGTCGGCATCGGTGTCTCTCATCGGCCAAAGCGCGGCGCTGGCCATGCGGCGTTTGCGCTGCATCAGGCTGTGAAGAAGGCAATCGAAACTGTGCGCACGATACCCCGGATGGATCGCCATCGGCACATGGATCTGCACCGGGCGGGTCTGACCCAGCCGATGCACCCGGTCGTTGCATTGCTCCTCGGCCGCCGGGTTCCACCAGCGCGAGAGATGGATCACATGCGTCGCAGCGGTCAGGGTCAAGCCGGTGCCCGCCGCTTTCGGCCCCAGAACCAGAAGATCGAACCCGCCCCCCTGCTCCAGATGTGCCTGAAAGCGATTGACAATCTGCTGACGCTGCGCGATCGGGGTCTCCCCGTTGATCAGATCGATCCGGTCGAGGCCGAATTCCGCGCGGGCAATCTCGATGAAGCGATATTGCATCTGGCGGTGCTCGATGAACACCAGCGCGCGTTCGCCCTTTGCGCGGATCTGGCGCAAGATGTCGAAGGTTGCGGCCAGCCGCGCCGACGCCGCGATGAACTCCGCATCCGCACTGAGACTGCCCAGCGCGGGACGCACCGAGACGGTGCGGATGTGATGCAGAAGCTTCAGGGCCGCGCCCGGGGTGCCGCTGGCCAATTGCAGGCGGGCGGCATCGTAAACTTGCGCCTGCAGCGCGGGCATTTCGCGTGGCACCAGAACGCGTGTCTTGGCGGGCAGATCGCGGGCAACCTTGTCCTTCATCCGTCGCAGCGCGAGCGGGGGCAACCCGTCTTGCGGCGTGAACACCCGCGCGTGCAGCTCGGCCATATTGGCCTCGTCCGGTTCGCCGTAACGGCTGCGAAATTCCCGCAAGGTGCCCAGCGCACCGGGGGCAAGTTGATCCATGATCGCCCAGAGATCGACGGTGGAATTCTCGATCGGCGTGCCGGTCAGGCCGATGCGGAAATCCGCCTTGATCGCGCGCGCCGCCGCCGCCCGCAGCGAAGCCGGGTTCTTGATCGCCTGGATTTCGTCGAACACAGCGGCGGCAAAGGGAATGCGGGCCAAAGAATGCTGATAACTCGTCAGCGTGGTGTAGGTCGTCAGAACGGCATCGTTGCGCAACTCATGCCTGAGGCATGATTGCCCCTTTCCCCTTCGACGTCAGGCGACGCGGAGGATCTCAGCAGTGCCGAGCGCACTGAAACGGTTGATGAGGGCGCAGCGGATCTGGATTTCGGCGGTGTGTCGGTCCGGGTCTCTTGCGGCGATGCGTTCGCCGAAGGCTTTGAGGCAGCGCATCTTGGCCTCGATCCGGCTTCGAACGTGGTATCCGGTCCAGCGTTTCCAAAACGCTCGTCCGTAGTGCCGGGTGGCGCGCAGGGTTTCGTTACGGGTAATTGCCGCCGGGCAGTCCTCTTTCCACGGCCGCCCGTTTTGCGGATGGGGATGATCGGCGTTGCAACGGCGCGTGTCATAGGCCCCATCGGCGGTCACGGTGCCGATTTCTTCGCCCTCGGGGATCTGGTTGAGCCGTTCCGGCAAGACAGGACTGTCACCATCGCTGCTGGGAGTGAATTCCACGGCGCGGATGTCAGACGTGGCCGTGTCCATGGCCAGATGCACCTTGCGCCATTGGCGTCTGCCCTGAACACCATGCTTGCGGGCCTGCCATTCGCCATCGTCCGGAAACTTGATACCGGTGCTGTCAACCCGCAGGTTCAGGGGGCCATCGGCGCGTCGATAGGGGATCTGGACGGCGAGTGTTCGATGGGCTTACGCGGCCCCACTGGGGCCACGGTCCCATCTCACTCTGCCGACGGCACAGGGTCGTGTCGTCCGGCACCGCCCGGTCCAGGCCCGCCAACTTCAGCAGGCTGGCCACCCTTCCGGTCGTTTGCCGCAGCGGCAGCCTGAACAGGACCTTGATCGACAGGCAGAACTGGATCGCATTCGTCGGGAAAACAGTCCACCGGACTGTTTTCTGATCCTCCTCATTCAGAGAACACCGCGGGGCGACCGGGCTTGCCATCACGAGGAGCTTCCCAAGCCATGTCCTTGTCCAACCAGATCAGCAGCGACCCGCGCTTGCGAAGCGAGGCGTTCGCCATTGGGCTCGAACCAATGGCGCCGCAATGGCTCACCAGCTGGACCAGGTCGTCGTGCGGTAGCGCGCGGGTGCAGGCTCGCTCAAGCAACCGCCATCGATTGCCCCATCCCAGTTGAGCAATTCAATTCAAAGAGAAATGACCATTTCAGGTCTATGAATTTAATTAATAATATTTAATTGCCTCACAGCATCACCAGGGCTACTCGAAAGCGTACCTCCCGCCCTCACCCGGCTCCGGACATGCGACGCCCTCCCGCGCGAATGTCTCGGCCATGGCCTGCGGGACGATCTGACCTCGACCCTGCCCTATGACGTCCTGCGCGACCATGCCCCGCAGATGCTGCGCGTCGGTATCGGTGTCTCCCATCGGCCAAAGCGCGGCGCTGGCCATGCGGCGTTTGCGCTGCATCAGAGTGTGCAGAAGGCAATCGAAACTGTGCGCGCGATAGCCGGGATGGATCGCCATCGGCACATGGATCTGCACCGGGCGGGTCTGACCCAACCGATGCACCCGGTCGTTGCATTGTTCTTCGACCGCCGGGTTCCACCAGCGCGAGAGGTGGATCACATGCGTCGCAGCGGTCAGGGTCAGCCCGGTGCCCGCCGCCTTCGGCCCCAGCACGAGAAGATCAAACCCGCCCCCGTCCTCAAGATGCGCCTGAAAGCGGTTGACGATCTGCTGGCGCTGCGCAATCGGGGTATCCCCGTTGATCAGATCGATCCGGGCAAGGCCGAATTCGGCGCGGGCGATCTCGATGAAGCGATATTGCATCTGCCGGTTCTCGATGAAGACCAGCGCACGTTCGCCCCGCGCCCGGATCTGACGCAGGATGTCGAAGGTTGCGGACAAGCGCGCCGAAGCGGCGATGAACTCCGCATCCGCGCCGTAACTGCCCAGCGCGGGATGCACCGAGACGGTGCGGATGTGATGCAAGAGCTTCAAGGCCGCACCAGGCGTGCCGCTGGCAAGTTGAAGCCGCGCGGCATCGTAAACCTGCGCCTGCAGCGCGGGCATTTCGCGCGGAACCAGAACGCGCGTTTTCGCGGGCAGATCGCGGGCGACCTTGTCCTTCATCCGCCGCAGGGCCAGCGCAGGCAACCCGCCTTGCGGCGTGAATACCCGCGCGTGCAGCTCGGCCATGTTGGCCTCGTCCGGTTCGCCGTAACGGCTGCGGAACTCCCGCAGCGTGCCCAGCGCCCCGGGGGCGAGTTGATCCATGATCGCCCAGAGATCGACGGTGGAATTCTCGATCGGCGTGCCGGTGAGGCCGATGCGGAAATCCGCCTTGACCGCGCGGGCCGCCGCCGCCCGTAGCGAGGCCGGATTCTTGATCGCCTGAATCTCGTCGAAGACCGCGGCGGCAAAGGGGATACGGGCCAGAGAATGCTGATAGTTCGTGAGTGTGGTGTAGGTGGTCAGAACCCAGGTCAGATGCCCCGCCCCCGCCGCGGCCGCCCGCTCGAGATCGGCAAAATCCAAGAGCGCCTCGCCCGATTGCGTATCCATGCCGCGCTGCCCCGCCTTGCGCCGCGCGCCAATCCCGGTGCCGTAGAGCCGGATCAGGTGGCCAAGGCCGGGAGCGTCGACGTGGCGAGCCACTTCCTGTTCCCAGTTCTGCAAAAGCGAGGTCGGTGCCACCACCAGAACCGGGCCACGGCGGATCGGATTGGCCGTCATCTCTTCGTTCAGCCAGACCAGAAAGGCGATCGTCTGCAAGGTCTTGCCCAGCCCCTGCTCGTCGGCGTTCAGCACCCCGGGCAGACCGGCTCGCCAGGCCTGTCCCTGCCAGTCGAAGGCCTCGATCTGGTGATCCTTCAACGGCGTTCGCAGAGTATGGGGCAGACGCAAAGGAAGGACGGCGGACCGGGGCGGGGTCGCGGGGCGCCAATGCAACTCTTCGAAGTTGTCGGCGGTCTGCAGAACCAGCGGCCCCGGAGCGTGCTCCTGCAGCGCCGCTTCTGTCGGCTCGGGTTGCCCTCGGCGCGCGATGATCTCGCCTTGCACTGCGGCCAATGCCTCCGGCCGCGCCGGAACCTGCACATCGCCCGCCGCGACGCTGACTTCTCCCGCCGCAATCGCCCGTTCGAGGTCCTGCGCAAGGGTTTCCAGCCGCTCGACCGGCAGTTCCGCGATCTGGCGCGCGACATCGGCCGCAAACACTTCGGGCAACCAGGTGGTGCCACTGCCGGTGAACAGGTCGAGCGCCGGCTTTTCGAACAGCTCGATTCCCGTGACGCGAGCGGAAAACGCCTCGTATTCCGCGGTTTCGACCAGCACCGGCCCGGCGGCGCGTTCGATGCTGTCTTCGCGCGCGGCATCATCGAGCCCGGCCAGATCGCCACGCGCCTCAAGCGCTGCCTCGATCGCGGCGGTGAGGCGCGGACGCGGATTGCGGATGAAGGCCGCACGCTCTTCGCGCGGGGCGCGCTGCATCTCGGCCATCACCCCCAGCACGGGGGCGGCGGCGCGGTCGATCACCAGAAACCGCCCCGGCGCCAGCCGAAAGGCGTTCAGCGCGCCCCGCATGCGCAGCTTGCGCTGAAAATCCCCAAGTTCCGGGCCGGACAGCTCGGCCATGGTCTCGGGCACCGTTTCGAGATCCGCGATGCGCTGGCCGGAAAACGGCACCACCTCGAAATCGCTGCCCGAGGCGTTGGGCGAAATCGAGAAGCGATCCGCAAGCGACACCTCGAGCCCGGCCAGGAAATCGGTCAGCGACAGCCGTGCTGCCCGGACATTGCCTGCCTGCACCACACCGGGATCGAGCGCGCGACGAAACCGCGCCAGCGCCTCCCAGTCGGCGGCGTCCCCCGCGCCGGACCGATGACTTTCGGCCAGATCGAGCGCCTCCATCATCCAGAGCGGGATCCGCTGCGGCCCACGATCGGTCTCGAGGATCGCCCCCACCCGGCGAGGCAGCTTGCGCACCCCCGCGCGCATCCACTCGGCCCGCAACCGGAACCCGGCTTCGCCGACGATCCCCTCGACATCGGTGCGCAAGACCAGATCGGTCAGCGGCGGCAGGCCCAGCGCCTCGGCGGCATCGGCATCAAGCGCGGCGGCAAGACGATGGGAAAGACGAATGCCGTCGCTTTCGATCTGCAAGGGCTCGTGGTGTTCGTCGGCCAGCGCCCGCAGATCGGCGAGCGCCAGGGCAAGGCGCCGTTCCTCGGGCGGCAACAGGGTCAGATCGGCCGGTTTGCGGGCGCGAAGCCGGTTAAGAAGCCCGCCGCGGGACGCCGTGGCGGTGAGGGTGATCTGCTCGGGGGTATGGGAAAAGGTCAGGTTCATCGTCAGATATGCCTCAGGACCCAGTCGGACCAGTTCGGGATGGGGTTGTGCGCCCGCGAGACGCGGGATCGCAACCGAATGTCCTCGCAGTCATATTTGCGTTGATAGAGTTTCGGCGCCTGCGGATCCTTCGCATCGAAGATGTGGGTCTTGTAGGAATGGCATCCGTCCACCACGATCTTGTCGCCGATCCGCATGATCAGAAGCGAGGTATTCGTGCGCGATCCGCCCGCGATCTGCTCACCGAACCTGCGGTCGTTCCCCTGTCCCCAGAGTTGAAGGTTGCGCCGGGCGTAATCCCGGGCCGGCTTGGGAAAGGCCACCCACGCCTCCGCAATGCGGCCCTGACGATAGAGAAGTTCCCAGAAATCACGGCGTGGAGGCCACATGTCGCTGTTCTGGGTTGCATTCACGACGCCGATAAAGAAGGTCAGTTCCGCTTTCGTCAGCCAGCGCCGGAACAGGGCAAGGTTGTCCTCGCCAACGGCCAGCCATGTGGCGTTCGGAACCGGTCTCGGATCGCCGTAGATCTCGATCAACCGTTCGCAGATCAACGCGCGCAGATCCTCCGGAACGGCTTTCCCGGCCCAAGGCCGGAGCAGCGCCGCGATCGCCTCGGCGGCGCCGGTGGCGCGCGGCGGCTGACCTGCGGGGCGCAGCCAGGCCAGAAGCCGCTCGATCTCGGCGCGGTCGGTCAGCTTCGGCCCGATCTGTTCCAGATAAGCCAGATGCGCGGCGTCCATCAGCCCCAGCTCATTGAAGTGACGGAGCCCGAGTTTGCGAAGTCCCCGCCATATATCCTCCATCTGCATCATCTTGCGCGCCAACGCTTGCGGCGCCCTGTCCGTATCGAAAAACTCCGGCACCTCGGTCAGAAGCGCGCGCCACTGCGCCCCCAACCGCTCCCGTGCCCGCGCCAAAGCCTGGCCCAGCCGCCGACAGGCCGCCGATTGCGTCGAGAAGGTGGTGATGTAGGTCTGCACCAGCGGATTGAGGAACCCCGAGCGGGTGGAAACCGCCACCTCGTCGAGCAGGAAGGTTCGGATCGGGTCGCAATCCGGGCGGTCCCGCCAAGGGGCGGCAAATACCAGCCGACCGACAGCGTTAACGTGTCTCATCGGCACCTTTTGCCAGTCCCAGGCCCGGATACGGGCCAGCATCTCGGAGATCAAGCGCTCCGGATCCCTCTCGGCGATCTGCGCGTGCGCCCCGAAGCGTTCGATCACCCGCTCGATCGTCCGGTCAAGGATCTCGAACGAGGGCGCGGGCGGCAGGTGCAGGCTGCGCCGCGACGCCAATACCTCCGAGAGCGAAATCCCTCCGTTTTGCCCGGTCATGGTTGTCCCCGGCGGCGCTGCAACTCGGTCGAGATCCGGCCGATATCGGCCACGGTCTGCGGGATCAGATCGCGGCCCGGCGGCACATACATGATGAAGCGCAGGTCGATCCGGCGATTGGCCGCCTTGCCCTCGGGGCTGTCATTGGGGCCGATCGGGCGCATCTCGCCATAACCCGCAACGGCCAGAACCGGTTGACCGAGCAGGTTCTGGAACGCCAGCATCGGCGGGGCGTCGTCCTGCGCCGCATCGGGCGCGATCGCGTTGAAGGCCGAGGTCGCGCGCAGCATCGACAGGGTAAGGTTCGACGCCTGCGAGGCATCGGCATCGGTATGGCCTTCAACCTGCACCGTCTCGATCAGCACCAGATCCGGGTTGCAGCTTGCGGCAATCGCCCCCCGCGGCCCGACCGTGAAACAGGGCAGCTGCCCCTCGAGATGCGCCCCCAGAAGCCGGATGATCCGCAGCGAATTGCCGCTCAGCCCGCCCTGCCCCGAGGCAAAGAGCCCGGAACCCTGAAACCGCAGCGCATCGCCTTGCGCGCTGACATCGAGCCCCTCGATCTTCTCGCGGGCAATATCTTCCTTCACCGCGCTGGCCAGACGCTCGATCATCTCATGGCGCGCCTTGGTAGAGCGGGCGCTATAGGCCTCCAGCGGATCACGCTGCTTCAGCTTTTCCAGCGCTTCAGCCAGTTGACGCTCAAGTTCGGCGATGCGGGCATCTTTTGTCGCGACCGTCTGCTTGAGGTCTTCGATCTGTGCCTGAAGCCGGGCAATCGACAGCAACAACCGCTCGACGTCTTGCCTAGCCGAGTCTCGCTCCTGCACCACGGTTTCATGGACGGGGCGCGGCACAACTTCCTTGTCGTTGTATTGGCTGGCAAAAAAGGCAAGCAGGATCATCACGATGAAGAGAAAGCTGACGGTCATGTCGGTCATCGACACGAAGGCCGATTCCGCCTCTTCCTCCTCGCGACGGCGCCGGGTCGCGAAGCGCATCACCTACGCCCCTGCTGCGGCTGGAACTCCTGCAGCTGATCGACGATCGTCTGCAGGGTGGCCAGCGCCGTATTGAGCCCCTTCGACATGTCGACCACATGCGCGCGGATCGACTGCATCGCGCCCTCGGTCTGATTGGCGTAAAGCTCGAAGGCCCGGCCCAGCTTTTCGTCCAGCGTATCAAGCCGCTCACCCTGCCCCTGCATCCGGCGCACGAGCGATTCCACCCCCTGCAACGCCGCCTCGATCGAACGCTGCTGCGCCCCGAGAGTTTCGCGCGCGGCCTCAAGGGTCTGGCGCGCCGAGGTCGCCGTGGCCTCGGCGCTGCGGCTCACCGTGCCGGCCACCTGCGCCGTGCTGTCCGACAGCGTGCGGATCGCGCCCTCGATGCGCTCGGTGGTGGCGCGAACCGGACCGGCGGCGGCTACCAGATCGGCCGAGGCGCCGCGGAAGGTGCCCGCAGCCTCGGCCCCGGCTTGTGCGCCCGCGCGCAAACTCTCGGCGGTCTGGCGGGCATTGGCTGCGCTTTCTTCCAGTGCCCCCACCAACGCATCAAGCTGCTCGGCGGCATTCGAGATCGGCGAGAGGAGTTCCGCCCCCGCCTTGACGAACATCTCGTCTGTCAGTGTGGTGATCTTGCCACTGGCCGAGGCAAAGGCCTCCAGCACCGAACGGCTGGCGCCGTCGATGGCCGCGCCCGCTTCGACCCCTGCCGCCTGCATCCGGGCCTGCGCTGCCTCGGCCCCGCTGCGCGCCGCCCCTTCCATCTCCTCCCGCATCGAACTGGCGGCGCTGCGCATGTCCGCCGCCGCCTCCGACATCGCCCGCGCCCCTTCGCCGGTGTTCTGGCGAATACCCTCCAGCGTCGCGTTCATCACCGAAAGCAGTTGCTCGGCGCCCTGGGTAAAGGCCCCGCTGGTGGATTGCGCCGTGGCGCTCATCGCACCGCGCAAGTCGTCGACAGCCTGCGCCACCCGCTGCACCGCCTGATCCATCTCGGTGCCCATCCGGCCCGAGGATTGATCCATCCGTTCCGCCAGTTGCGCGATCCGATCACCCGCCTGCGCGATCCGGTCGCTGGCCACGGTGAGCGCGCGCTCCACCCCGTTTGACACCTGCTGCGAAAGATCATGCGCCATCGTGCTGACGCTTGAAGTGCCTTGCGCGCTGACCTTGTCCAAAATCGGCTGCATCGCTTCGCTGATCGAGGTGGAAATCGCCAACGGCAGCTCCTCGCGCAGGGGGCGGCCCAATTCGGCGACCAGTTCCCAGCCCAGCTTGCGGTTTGCCTCCTCGGCCTTGCTTTGCGCACGCAACTGTTCCAGCGCGATCTGTTCGAGGCTGGCAAAGCTGAGCCGCTCTTCCAAAAGCCGCACCAGCCGGTGCAACGCGGCCTCGACACCGCCCATGCTGATCCGCAGCTGAATGGTCAGCACGATCGAGCAAACCAGACCGGTCAGCGACATGATGAACTTCGCCGAGGCGATCTTGAGCAGGTTTTGCATCGTGGCAGAGGTGATCTGGCCATCCGACATCTGATGCAGGGCGGCGATCAGGCCCAAAAAGGTCAGCGCAAGGCCAACCGAGACGAACATGCCCGGCAGGATGCGCAGGAACCCCGGGCCATAGCCCAGATCCTCGATGTTGAAGAACACCCCCGGGCGCGCGGTGTTGCGCACGACCGGCGGTTCTGCGCGGTCGTCGATGATCAACGTCTCGCTGAACTCGTCCCAGGCTTCGCGCAAGGTCGCGCCGGAGTTGCCCGCAGCCACCCGGCCAAGTTCTGGCGCGACGCGTTCAAGCCCGCCTTGGGCAATCTCCTCGACCGGAACCTGGTCCAAAACCTCCGCGAACCGACGCAAGAGCACCGCCTGGCCTCTCATCCGGCCAATTCCAAAGGCAAGGAACCCCAGCATCGCCGCCAAGAGCAAGACCACCACCACCCCGGGCGTGCCCTCGGATCTCAGCAAACCGGCCAGAAACAAGACAGCCGTTTCGACAGGCTGGCCCAGATGGTCAAGAACAAGATCGGCAATCGAAGACATGATATCGGGTCAGCTTTCTATTCATGCAGCGGAAAATGCACTCATGCTGGCGTCCGGACCAGGGGACCCGGCCGCCGACGAGGATTGGTCGAAGCGCCGCTCGAATCTGCGGATTTTCCTTTTTTATCAGGCACAAGATGCGCAGTCACGCAGGATCGGCAAGACGGCAGCCTGCGGCGGCGTTTCGTACCCGCACAACGATCAGGCCGGGACCTCCTGAAGATCGAGCACCGAGACCTCACCCTCGTTCATCCAGTTCACCGCAAGCCCCCGCACCGGCTTGGCAAAGGCGCGTTCGGCCAGACCGGCATAAGCCTGCAGCTGCGAGGCATAGCCGGCAAAGCGCGCCTCGGGGTAGGGACAGGCGCCGGATTTGTGATCGACGATCAACAGCCCCTGCGGCCCCTCGGCCAGAAGATCGACGATGGCGTTGATCTCCGAGCCATCGGCAGCGATTTCCTGCAAGGGCAGTTCGAAATGCAGCCGGTCAAACCCCTCGGCCAGAAGCCAGTGCCGCAGAGCCGCCGCCTGCGCCGCGATCTGGGCCACGGTGTCGGGGGCAAGACCGGTGGCGGGGCCGACCTCGGCCAGACGTTCGGGGCGCTCGGCGGCGACGCGAAAGGCAAGGTGCCAGGCCGAACCGCGCTCGGTCGCCAGATCGAAGCCGTCGCGCTGACGCCGCACCGCTGCGCCAAGGGCGATGAGGCGCAGGTTGGGCCGGGCGGCATCTGCGGGCGCAATGAGACCCGAGGGGGTGGTGCGCCAAAGCCGCAGTGGCGTGCCGGGATGCGGGCGGGCAAGCCCAAAGCGCGGCACCGGCTGCGGATCGGGGGCAGCCTCGGCGCCAGCGTCAGGATCGGCGGCCATCACCACCCGCGCCGGGAAGCTTTCGCCGCAGATCGTCAGGCCCGTGCCGTCGGTGGTGGTAGCAAGCCCGCTGCGGGCGCGCAGCAGATCGACCATCCGCTCCGGGCGCGGCTTTTCCTTCGAGGGTGCAGTCGGCAGGGCGAGGATCAGCCGGTCGCGCGCCCGGGTCAGCGCCACATAGAGTTCACGCGCAGCGTCGCGTTCGTCGTCAGCCACCAGCGCCTCGGCAAAGGCCGCCTGCTTTTCGGGCGCTGCAAAATCGGGCAGCCAGCCGAGCCCGGCATGATCTAGCACCGCATCCAGATCGTCGAAACCGTCGAATTCGGCGCGCAGGGTATTGGGACGGGCGATGAACTTGTAATCGAGCCCGGCCACCACGGTGATCGGCCATTCCCGCCCCTTCGCGGCATGCCAGGTGCAGATCTCGATCCCCGGCGCGGACCAGCCGGCGGCATCGGGATGGCGGTCGACATCGCGCCCGGTCTGTGCCGCAAGCCAGCCCAGAAACACCTGCGCCGAGGCGCCATGAAACCCCGCCGCCGCCTTCAGATCGGCGGCGAGCGCGTCGAAGGCCTGCGCCTCGGCCTCGAACCGGGCCAGATCGGCCAGCGCCTGCGCGGGCGCCTCGAGCGTTGCGGCCCAGTCGCGCAGACCCGCCGCCGGGATGATTTTCGACAGCAGCGCCGCGACGGTCAGATGCGGGGCGTCCTCGGCCAGCGACAAGAGCGGCGCCAGCCCGGCATGGGTCGCAAGCGCGCCATCGATCGCAAGCGTCAACGCGGCTTGCAGCGGCAAGCGCGCCGGACCAAGGGTGAGATAGCGCAGCGCGGCATGGCTGTCCTCGGGGTCAGCCACCAGCGCCAACGCCGCCCGCACCACCCGGATGATCGGCGCGGCACGCCAGCCATCGGCTTGAATTCGCACCGCAAATCCTTCGGCACGCAGGGCCTTGGCGACGCTGGCCGCCTTGGCGGCGGTGTAGCACAGCACTGCCACATCCGAGGGCTGCGCCGCGCGCAACTGGCCTGTGGCACGGTCGCTCACCTGCGCCCCCTCGTGCAGCAGCGCCGCGACATGGGCCGCGATGCACGGCGCGCTGACATCCTTTTTCGCCTTCGGCAGCACCAGCGCCTCGAGCGCGGGAACGCCGGTTTCGGCGCGATGGGGCGCAAGTGCGTCGTAGCCTTCGGGAAACAGCACCGGGCCAAGCGCGTTGACGAAACGCATGATCCGCGGATCGGAGCGGTAATTGTGATCAAGCGGATCGACCGCCTCGGGGCAGGCCGCGTGCAGGGCGCCCGAAAGCCGCGGATCGGCGCCCTGAAACCGCATGATCGCCTGTTTCGTATCACCCACGATCAGCGCGCGGGCCGCCCCCCGCGCGAGCCGCCACAGCAGCGAGAATTGCACCGGGTTGGTGTCCTGAAACTCGTCGATCACCACGCAGTCGATCTCGCCCAGCGTCGCGGCAAGGATCTCGGGGCGGGCCGCGAGCAGCGCCTCGGTCTCGGTGATCATGTCGGCGAAATCGATCAGCCCGCCCGCGCGTTTGGCCGCGTCATAGCCCGCCATAAGAGCCTGCGCGCCGTGGATCAGCGCGGCCAGATGCGCGCGGGCATCGGTGAGCGGGCCGGGATGGATCAGCAGCGCCTCGGCCGCCTCCATCACCCCCTGCGCGAGCGCGTCATAGCCCTCGGGCGTGGGGGCACCGCGTTTCGATTGGCGCAGCGTGCGCAACTTCTGCCACAGGCCCCAGTCGCTGTTGAGCGCATCGGTTTCGGCGGCGCGGCGCAACCGGGCATGGTCGTCGCGGAAGGCCTTGATCGCCGCATCGCTCGTGGCCTGATCGGCGATCCCTTCGGGAAACCGCGCCAGCAATGCCTGCGCGGCGCGGCGCAACGCGTCAGTCAGGGGGGCACCTTCAGCTGCGCGCGGGCCGTATCCGGCGTCAAGCGCCGCAAGCGCGCCCGCCAGCACATCGGGGCTCGCGCCCCGCGCGCCAAGCCCGCGCAACAGATCGATCGTGCGCAGCACATCGGCGCGGAACTGATCCTCGGCGCTGGCCCCGGTCTGCCGGTTCCACGCGTAGCCAAACCGCGCAAGATCGCCCATCACCTCTTGCAGCGGACCACAGCCGCCCATCTGCAGCCGGATCAGCAGATCGCGTTCGGCTTCGGTCAGCAGCCGGCTGACCGGTGCGCGCCCGGCGCCGAAGGCATGTTCCGTCAAGAGCCGCTGGCCAAGGCCGTGGATCGTGCCGATGTAGGCGCGTTCCAACTCAAGCGCCTCGGCGACCTGATCTTGCGCGATCAGTTGGGCGCGGATGCGCGCCTTGAGTTCCGCCGCCGCCGCCTCGGTGAAGGTCACCGCCAGAATGCGCCCCGGCGCGACCAGACCCGCGCTGACCCAGCCCGCCACGGTGCGCTGGATGCGGGTGGTCTTGCCGGCCCCGGCGCCAGCAGGAACAAGCGTCAGATCAGTCATCGATCCCCTCCTCGGCCGCGTCCTCCGGCTCGGGCAGCATGAGCGCGGCAATCAGCTCATCGCCCGCCAGAGCATAGGCGGTGATGCCGCGCTCCTTTTCAAACCGCACCGCATCGCTCGCAGTATTGAGCCGCAGCCGCCCAGCGCCGACCTCGGCCGTCACCTCGACCAGATGCGCCAGCGCTTCGCGTGCGGGGTCGGTTGCGGGGCATTCGGCACGCGCCAGCCCCGCCCCGGCCCCGTCGGTCAGCACCGCACCATCAAGCGTTGTGTGATAGGCGGTGACGATCGGCGAACCGGACGCCACCGCGTCGGTCAGGGCCGAAGTCTGACTCGGACGTTCGAGCATCGCACGATAGAGCGCGACCTGCAGATCCCAGCCCAGCTGCATCCGACGGCGCCGCTTGCCGGACGTGCCGCGCTTGTGATCGATCACCAGATGCCGCCCGTCGGGCAGGCGCAACAGACCGTCGGCGCGACCGGCCATGAGGAGCCCGCCGTGATCGCCCGCCAGCGAAATCTCGTTCGCCAGCGTCATCGCGCCGGTCTCGGTCAGAAACCGCGCCCAGCCCTGCACCACCCGCAGCGCCTCGCGCGCAAGGCTCGCGCGTTCGGCAGCCCAGGCCGGTTCGGCAAGCCAGGAAGCCTTGCGCGCGATCACCTCGGCCAGGGCCGCCTCGGTCAGGCGCGGCATGTCCTCGGGCGCGGGGGGCGGCGTCTCGGGCGGAAAAACGCGTTCGAGCACGCCATGCACCACGGTCCCCAGCACCAGAACATCCAGCGTTTCCGGCGACCAGATGCGATCGCGCGCGTCGATCTCGGCCAGAAGCCAGGCCAGCGGCGAGACGATCAGGGTCTCGAGCTGGCTCGGCGATTGCGGCGGCGGATCCGCCCCGGCCGCGCCTTTCAAGGCCAGAAGATCGCGGCCCAGCGTGACATCGCCACTCTCAGGCAGATCGGGGCGCCCGGCGTGCGCGTCGGGGGTGCGCGGGGTCAGCGCGAAGGGCTGCGCGGAGGGGGACAATTGGCGCGGATCGACCACCAGATGCGCCGGATCGGTTTGGCCCAGAAGCCGGGCGATCAGCGCAAGCGCCGTGCTGGGCGGCAGCCGTGCCCCCGCCATATCGCGCGCCGGGGCCAGAAGCACCGCCGCCTCGGTCGCAGCGCAAAGCTGGCGGCGAAAGAGTTCCAGCCGACGCGCGGTCTCTCGGGCGCGGCCGGGAAGATGCAGCCCGGTGGCGGTGCCGATCAACGCAATCTCGGTCTCGGTGAAGAACGGGTTCGCAGGTTGCGGCCGAGGCCAGCTGCGCCCCTGCATCCCGAGGACGATCAGCCGCCGCACCGAGCGCCAGGGCAGGTCGTTCTCGGTGAACACGCTGACCCCCTCGACGGTGCGCGGCGCGGCGATCCCGGGCAACGGCAGAGGCGCGACAAGGGCCAGAAGTGCTGGCCAATCGGGGCGCTCGCCGCCTTGGCTGCGCAAAAGCGCGATCTGCAGGCGCAGGCTGCCGGGCGGGGTGATGAGCGTGTCGATCTCGCCCAGCCGCGCGAAGAGCGCGGGCAGGCTGGCCACCGGGCGCAGCGCATTGAGCAGCGCGGCACCGGCGCCGTCAAGCTCGCGCCAGAGCCGCGAATACCCCCGCGCGATCAGATCACGCGCAATGGCGCGGCCGGTGGCGGCGGGCCAGGGCATCAGCGGCGAAATGACGACGCTGGCCAGCGCCGTGCGCGGCGCGGGGCCGCGCAACACGGGCAGCAGCGCCGCGATCAGATCGGCCGCCGGGTCGCGCAGGATCGCCCCCACCGGAGCCCCCGACAGCGGCAGGCCGACCCGCTCGAACGCCTCGGCCAGCGCGCAGGCATAGGCGGGATCCTCGGGCACGAGCAGCCCCACCTCCGCGGCGTGGTCGATGGTGCCGCGGTCAAGCCAGCCTTGCACGGTGGCAGCGGCGAAATCGGCCTCTTCCATCGGATCGCGCAAGCCGAAGATCTGCAGGCTGGTGTCGGGAGCAATGGGCGCGGCAAGGCCGGTCAGGTTGGCCTGCACATGGCCCAGCGCGCCAGTAGCACAGGCCGATTGCGACGGTTGACGGGCGAGCCACGCCGCAGACACTGCCTCGGGGGCCAACCCGTGCTGGCGCACCAGCGCCTGCGCCAACGCCGTTTCGGCAGCGGTGGCATGGGGGCAGTCGATCGGCGCCAGAAGCGGCAGCGGTTCGAGCGCCGCCCCGGCCTCGGCCGTGATCACATGGCGCCAGACGTGCAAATCCTCGGGCAGCGCGCCGCCCAGATCGGACCAGAGATCGCAGAGCGCGCCAAGATGCGCCCGCGCCCGCCCCTCGGGCAGGCGGTCGGGCTGCACCTCTGCAGGCGTCAGGGTCTCGGTCGCGCGCGCCAGAGCCTCAAGCGCGCGACGCACCGCAAGCGCGGTTTCCACCGGCGCGACGGCCAGGCTTTGCGCCCAGGGCGCACCCGGCCGCGCCGCAAGGACCGCATCGGGATCGAAGGCAGCACGGGGCACAAGGTAGCTGTCGCGCAAGAGCCCCGTGGTCAGCGGGCGGATGGCGCCGGTCACCGGCGAGGCAGTCTGCAACGGGCTCAGTCTCATGGCGCTCACAAATTATACAGATTTGGCAATAGCATGGCAAAGGCAGCTGATAAAACGTGACACCCCGCCCCAAGGCGATCGGCGCCGGCGCATTGCTCAGCCCTGTGCCATCCGGCAGGTCGGGTTGTCGCGCCAGCGCAGCCAGAGCGTCGGGCGCATCTGTTCGGGCGCAAGGAAGGTGCGGATCGAGTGCATCGGGATGCCGCGCGGCTCGAGGCAGGTCAGCCCCCAGTCGGTGTCGAAGGCCATCCAGTCGGACGAGACCACCCAAACCCCTTCGGCCTGCGCCGGCAGGAATGTGGCCTCGGCCTCGGTCAATTCCCGCCCGGCCATCAGATCGGCAAAGCCCGCGCAGGCTTCGGCATCCAGAACGGGCAACAGCGGCTGATGCAGCGGCAGGTCGGTGCGTTCGACCAGACGTTCGATCGCATGCAGGCAATAGCTCAGGGCGGTGAAGCCGAACATCACCCGCCCGGCCTCGATCCCGACCTCCATGCGCACATAAAGCAGGCTCTCCTCGCGGAATTGCTCGACGCCCGCGTGGCAGGTGACGACGCCATGCGGAGCACGGGTGACCACCACGAGGCGCAGCGGATCTGGGCAAAGCCGCACCCGCACCACGCCGGGCAGACGGCCGATGCGCCCCCCCAGCCGATCAAGCGCCTTGCGGTTGGGGCGAAAGTCGCTGGCCAGCGCGATCAGCCGGGCCATGTCGATCGGGACGGCTCCGGCCTCGGACAGCGCCTGCCGCGCCAGACCGCGCTTGAGCGACACACGCAGCGAGGGGGAACGGGCAAAGGCAAGGTGATTCATCTGCATGGCATATCTCCGGATCAAAAGGGCTTGCCCCACATTGATCTAGAGATGCGCCAAAACCTGTCACCCTTGCAGCACCGCCTCCGGCAGCACCAGCGCGGCCAGCCGCGCGGCCATGCCAGCCCCCTGCCCCACGTCGATCGAGGCGGTCTCAACCACGGTCGGGCGCCCCGAGATCGTGAACCGCGCCTGCACCCCCTCGGGCGTCGCAAGCCCTTGATGATGGGGGTAAAGCAGCGTTACTCGGGGGGCGCGGTAAAGCTGGGCATAGGCCATCATCTGATAGACATCGGCCTGCGAGACGCCCTGTTTCGCATCCTCGATCCGCGCCGAAATTCGCTTCCATTTCGTGTCGATCACCTGCACCACCTGCCCGCTACTCCGGATCAGGATGTCGGGTTTGGTGCGGAAAAGCCCGCGCCCCGCGTCGTCGAGGCAATAAAGACCGCCGCCTTGCAAGGTCACCTTCAAGCCGCTGCTTTGCACGCCCCGACGGATCAGCCGCCCTATGTAATCCTCGAACAGCGCATCCATCTCGAACAGAAGCGCCGTCCCCTCGGCCCGGCCAAGCGAGGTAGTCTGATAGCGGTTTTGCAGAAAGAGCCGCGCCATCGCCAGAAGCTCGGCCCAGGCGCGGTTGGTGCGATCCAGCACGACCTTGTCCCATTCAAGCGCCGCCGGGGCCACATCGGCGATGTCGGCATAGACGAAGGCCAGTTCCCGCAACCGTCCCCGCAGCGCACCCGAGCCGGTCATCCGCGCCAGATGCGTGACTGTCGCCTTGAGGATGCGATTGAGCACGATATCCTCGCTCAGCGCGTCGAAGCGGCAGGCAAGCCGCGCCGGGTTGACGGCATGGGCGGTGAACTGCCGCGTCACGTCGAGTCGCCCGCGCAGGGCGGGCAGGTCGTCTTCAAGGCCGGTGTAGCGGCGCGGCATCCCCCGGCGCAAAGCCTCGGTCAGCTTGTCGGCGAAGATGCGGATCAGGATGTCGAGGAGCGTTTCCTTTTGCCACGAGAGCCCGGTGACGGCGCCCAGATCGAGCCGCAGATCAAGCGCCACGGCCAGCATGTGGATCAGTCGCCTGCGCACCGCCGCATCGCCCGTCTCGCGCGTCTCTCCAGCTTCGCCCGGGGGCAGGTCGATCTTGGGCAAAATCTCGAGGCTGACCCCGGGGGCCGCGATCACCCCCACCACGCCGCGCGCCCGGATGTGATGGCGGAGATGTTCAAGCACCCCGCCCTCGCCCGACCCGGCGAAGGGCGAGGCCTTGGCGACAGTGACCAGCCGCTCGGCCAAGGGCTCGGGGATCTGCCCCGGCCCGGAGCCGAAGGGCAGCCGGTCCCATTCGCGCAGGTGAAACTGGGTCATGCGGCGCAATCGGCAAAGTCGAACGTTTCGAGGATCTGCCAGCTGACCTTCTTGTCGTCGATGTCCTCCTCGCCCAAGCCGAACGGCGGCTCAAGAGGCACCGCGCGCAGGAACCGCTCGGGGCGCCCCGAGCCATCGCCCAGAACGGCCGCGACCTTGCCCCAGTCCTCGTAGAAATATTCCGCCAGAAGCGGGATGATCTTGAAGCGCATCACCTCGGCCACGTCGTCGCGCGTGGTGCAGGCGGTGAAATAGGCGTGGCCGATCTGATGCTCGCGGTCGAAGAAGTATTCTATGCGGGCGTTCAGCGTGGCAAGCAGCTTTTGCAAGTTCACTCCGCCGCAATCGACAGGCAGAACCGAGGCGTCGGGCATGAGTTCGCGGAAAGTGAAACGGCGACGCAGCGCGGTGTCCAGAAGCGCGATCGAGCGGTCGGCGGTGTTCATCGTGCCGATGATGTGCAGGTTCGCGGGCACCCCGAAGTTGCGCCCGGAATAGGGCAGCCGCAGACGGATTTCATTTGCCGCTCCAAGCCGCTTGTCGGCTTCGAGCAGCGTGATCAGTTCGCCAAAAACTTTGGAAATGTTGGCGCGGTTGATCTCGTCGATGATCAGGACATGGGGTTCGGCAATGCCCTTGGTTCCGAAGATCGCGGCTTCGAAGGCATCGTGGTCGAAACTGTCGTTCAGCACGCAAAGCGGGTGCGCAGGATTGAAGGCGCCGGAGTAGAAAGCCGCCCTCTCGACGCCCACGGGATCAGACCAGAGCCAGTCCACGGTCCGGCTGTTGGGGCTGTCTTCCACCTCCGGACGGGCAAGATCGGGGCGATATTCGTAATCCCCGGTGATGCGCCCGAAGGCGAACACCCTGTCCAGCCCATGCGTCAGCGCAACGTAATCGCCGATTTTTGCACCGTAACGAAAATAATGCGTACCTCCGATGCTGGCATGGTTGAGCGTCGCTTCGGGATAGGTTTCACGCCAACGGGCCGCGAGTGCCTCTTTGTCCTCGAACCGGGGATCGGACCAATCCAGCTTGCCGCCGAACAGCCAATAGATCCGCCCCGTCGCGATCGAGACATCGTAACCGGGCCGCCAGCCCTTGCCGATCATGTTCAGCTTGAAGATCGGGCGGCTGCGGTCGATCTCGGGCAGGTCGAAATCATCATCCGGGCGGGTGGAAGCCCGGCGGCTGATCTCCTTGAAGATGCCGTCGCGCGGTGTGAGCCGGAAGCCCGATCCGCCCTCGTCCGTCACCGGCCTGAGCCCTTCCACGAAATCCTCGTAGGACATCGACTGGTGGAAGGTGGTGAACTCGATCCGGCCCTCCTCGCAGAGCCGCTTGTATTCGGCCATCAATGCCTTGCGATCGTCGCGCAGGGGATCGGCCGCCGCGCCAAGGCAGAGCTTCACCGCCTCCCAGGCCGTCGCATAGGTCTTGCCGGTGCCGGGCGGGCCGTAAAGGATCAGGTTGGTGGGGGGAACGGGGGCTTGATCGGGGGCGGTCATGGTGGGCGTGATCCCATCTGCGGCAAGGGCATAGGTGAAGGTTGTGGTGCTGCTCGGGTTCGGCGTGGTGAACCGGGGCGGCGGCAGGGCGCAAAGCGTCTGGAATTTCGCGCCGCCCAGCGCGTCACAAATGGTCGGAAAGGCGTTTTCCAGCCCCATTTCGCGGGCCAGATCGCCGGAGCGGATCGAGACCTCGGCCGCCCCCTGCTCCCGCCCCGGCTCGATGTGATAGTTGCGCGCGCACAGCCGGACACGCTCGGCATCGCGGATCAGGTGGTCGTAACGCTCGGGCGGGGGCACGGGCCGATCCTCGGCATCGACGATGATGAAGCCTGCATTGTGCAGGAAGGACGCCGCGTCGTTCCGTTGCCCCCAACCGCCGCTCAGATCGGTCTTGCCGCGCAGGTAGCCAACGAGGGGTTTCGTCGGATAGACCCGGTTTTCCCGGTCCCGCGTCGAGCGCACCCAATAGTCGCGCGGCTCACCAAAGGCGCCGAAGATCTCATCCTGCGCGCCGGTCTGGCGCCAAGCGTCAAAAGCATCCATCGCGGCCTCGATGGCGGCGCGGGAGACTTCGGATGTCTCCTCTCCGGCAACACCCGTGGGCGCAATACCCAAGGCTTCCGCCAACTCCGGGTCGAGTTCGTAGCGCACCAGCTTTTGCGCCCCGAACCGCAGGTAATTGATCGGTCCACCGGACAAGGCCCTGCAGCGCGCGGCCAGACCGTCGATCAGCATCGCCCGCGCGACGTCAAGCCAATCCTCAAGATGGATGGCGTCCTCGGCGCGGTTGCTGGCCCCCTTGGGCTTGATCTTGAAGATCGACTTCCCCGTGCCGCCGTCACGCACCGGAAAATACAGTGCCCCCTCAGCGTCGTAAAACACAAGGCGACGGGTATCGGTCACTCCTGTCACGCAAAATCCTCCAAAACAAAAAGGGCCTGCCCGGACCACATCGGATCGGGGAAGGGAAATCGGGTGCGACTGCCAAGAAAACGCATAGGTGCTCCAAAGGTCTGGTGATCGACCCCCGAGGGAATCGCCTCGACAGATCGCAAGATCATTCCTAACGTCGCGGGGTGTCAATTGCTGTCGGGGTGGCGATGTCCTTTTCCAAGGCCCAGGATCTGATCCGTCTGGCGCAGATGGCGGCGGCGCGGCGCACGGGGGTCAGCCTCGATGAGATCGTTGAGGAATTTTCGATTTCCCACCGCACGGCGCAACGCATGACGCAGGCGCTCGAGACCACCTTCGCCAATGTCACCGCCGAGGATGGCGAGGATCGCAAGCGGCGCTGGCGGATCGACCCGGGCGCGCTCGACCGGCTGCAGCTGCGCCCCGAAACTGCGATCGAGGCGCTCGACATCGCCGGGCGCGAGGCCGTGGCCGAGGGGCGGCTGCGCCACCGCCAGGCGCTGGCGGGGCTGCGCGATGGCCTTCTGGCGCGGCTGAGCAATCGCGATGCCGCCCGCGCCGAAGCCGATGCCGAGGCGGTGCTGCAGGCGCTGGCCACGGTGACCCGGCCGGGGCCTCGGGTCAGCCTTGCGCCCGAAATCCTCGACGCGGTGACCGAGGCCCTGCGCGGCCCGTTCCGGCTGCGGGTGCGCTACAAATCCGACGATGCGCCCGCGCGGGTGCTGGAACCGCATGGGGTGCTGCTTGGTCATCGCACCTATCTGGTCGCCCGCGACCCGGCCAAGGGCGATCTGATCCGCACCTTCCGGCTGGATCAGATCCTGTCGGCCGAGGTGCTTGACGAGAGTTTCGCGATGGACCCGGCGTTCTCGATGGAACGCTTTGCCGCGCGCTCCTTCGGCGTCTGGCAGGACCCGGCGCAATTCGGCCCGGTGGCCTGGCGCTTTGCCCCCCATGCCGCCGAGCGCGCGGCGGGGTTCCGCTTCCACCCCTCGCAGCGGCTGGAATGGCAGGCGGACGGCGGCCTGATCGTACGCTTCGAGGCGGCCGGATGGCTGGAGATGGCGTGGCACCTCTATCAATGGGGCGATGCGGTCGAGGTGCTGGAGCCCAAGGGCCTGCGCGCGCTGGTCGAGGGCCACAGGCGGGGCGATTTCGGCTCGATGCCCTGAGCGGGAAGAAACGGCGGTTAACCGCCGCGATACCCTGCACCGGGATCAGATCGGAAATTCCGTGCTGTGGACGGATCGAAAGCCGACATCACGGTATTGGAATATCGACACAGAACCACTCGACAGCGCGCTAAAGGCCGGGATTTGTCCGTCTCCCAGACCATCCGAAAATTGTGGATTACGAATCAATAGCAGACGACAGCGCGAAAAACCTGCATATTATTAGGGTCACCCGCAACATTCCGAGGTGACCATGGAAACTGAAAACCCGCAAGCTGCCCGCCACGTCAACCAGATTCCGGTTGGTGATCTGGCAAAGATCATCGAAGCGCTCAAGAACATTAAGCCCGACGGGCGCCAGCCCGTTTCCGCTGCGGCGGCGATCAAGGGCGCGCTGAAAAAGCCGATCAAATCGGCGCTCAAGCGCGGTGTCAGCTATGCACAGCTCGTGGCCCTGTTGCGCGAACTGGGAGTCGAACTGACGACGGAGACGCTCAAAGGATACATGCGCGAGAGCGGCAAACCCGCGTCAGCGGATCAGACCGAGGCAAAGATGGACGCGACGAAGGCCCCGCAAACGTCCGAGCCTGCGGTGATCCCGGCGGTGCCTGCCGAACCGCTAATCGCGGTCAATCCGTCCGGCTCTGGCACGCCCGAAATGATGATGTCTGCGGGCGCGCCTCTGCCGCAACCCTCGGCTCATCAGACCGGAACGGTGTGATGAAGGAGGGCGCAACTAAAGCGCGCTCGGAAAAGCGGAAAGCGACGGAGATCGTCGCTTGCCGACTCTACCCGCATGAGTTCCGGGCCGTCGAGGCAGCGGCCCTGGCTTCGGGGCTACGCTCGTCCGGTTTGCTGGCTCGACGGCTTCTGCTCGATCATCTCGCGCGGCCAGGGATCGATGTTGCGCTGTTACGCGATCTGGCGCTGAAACTCGCTGCAGAAAATCCGAGACCGGCGCAACGCTCGATCCTTGCGCGGATGATCGAGCATCTGGATGAAGCTGGGACATGATCGGCAAAATCATCGCTCTTAGGCAAGAAATCCGGTCCGCTGATCATGGGCTCGCGGCCCGCATCGATTATGTTGCTGCGAAAGCGACTTACATCGACACCCCGTGCATCCCTGGGGGCATCGACGTCGCGGCGGCGCAGATGGCCGCGACCTGCCAGCGGCATCGCCGCAACCCGCGCACGGCCCATGTCCACATTGTGTTGTCATGGCCCGCGCGCGAAGTCCCGAGCGATAATCAGGCGCGGGTGGCGGCCAAACATGCGATGGCACGGCTCGGGGCGGAGGGGCATGAAGCCGTGATCGGCGTGCATCGCGACACCGCGCACATCCACGTCCACACGATATATAGCCGGGTCCATCCGATCACCGGACGATTGGTGGACAGGTGGCAGGATTACACCCGGCTTGAGTTGGCCTGCCGCGAGATTGAACTCCTGCAGGGATGGGCACGCGACAATGGCCGTTTTCGGGTCGAGATCGACGACACCGGCCCCGTCCCGGCAGTGCGGCTCGTGCCTCGGCCAGCCGAAGATTGGGCATTGAAACAGGCACGACGAAAGGTCCAAGCCGACCTGCGGCAAGGTGATATCGATCAGGCGCGCATCAGCGGGCACCTCCCGCTGCACCTGCGGTTACCCATCGAGGCGATGACAGCGCTCCGGCAGGGAGTGGAAAGCGCGAAGACATGGGCCGAGGTGCTGGCGCGCCTTGGACGATTTGGGCTTGGATATCGCAAGACCCCGCGGGGCGCGGTGATCCATCTGCGCGGCGGGTCCGAGGCGGTGGCGGTCAGCCGGTTGATCCCGGGGGAGAGCCATGCGGAGCTTGTGGCGCGGCTCGGGCCGCTGCCTGATCAACACATGACGCCCACGCCGATGCCACCGGGCGAAACACGGCTGACGATCCGGGGCTATGGCCGCGGAAAATCGGCCCGGATCGGGCGTCGCCCCGCAGGCGCCCGCGCGCAGGTCGGTGCCTTGCACATGGCTTTGCTAGACGATCTGCAGTTGAGGGATCAGATCGCCGTCATCAACCTCGCCGCCCCTCGCCGCATGGTCTTCCTGCGCGATGGCGGCTGGGTGACCGATCTGGGCGAGGTCATCCGCATGGGTGGGCCGGGGGCGATCCGGCCCCGCATCGAGATCGCACTGAAGATGATCGCGGCGCGGGGCTGGGCCACGCTCGACATCACCGACGATACCCCGATTTCTCGCGCTTTGATGCGCGCTGCGGCAGATCGCGGCATTACCACGCTGATGCCGCCCGATCCGACCGGGGCACTGCTGCGCGTCCGGCTTCGGCGGGCGGCGGCAATGTCCGGGCCTCCGGTGTTGCCCCCGCCGATCACGGCGGCACTTGCCGCCCGGGCCGAGGAAATGCATCGCAACGACCTGAGCCGCACCGCCCGCCGCAAGGATCGTGCGGAGAAAATGCATGAGGCCGAGGACTGGACGGAAAGGATTGCGGATGATCTTGCCGACCTGCCCTCGGACATCCGCAAAACCCTGCTCCGCGCCGCTAACGCCGCCCTGCGCGAACGGGCCCGGTCCGAAACCGACCTGCGGCGCGGCCTGACCCGAGCCGCCCCGCTTGACCTGTTCCCGCAGCTGCGCCCGGCGCTCCATTCCGCGCGCGAGATTGCGCCCGAACGGATCACGGTCAAGCGGATGACCTTCGATATGGTCCGCGCCCTGCATGAACACTTTGCGCGGCGGGCGAAGGACGATCCGCAAGGTCAGCCGGTGGTGTTCGAGGATCTGCTGCACCCCCGCCCCGATCTTTGGCTGCTCGCGCACCGGGATCGGACGGGCACGATTTGCGGCTACGAATATGCGCTCTGGGCCGATGAGCCGGTGCGCACCGGCATGGTCGCCGGCAGCACGCGGGGCCTCGGCAAGCTGCCGGAGCCGGCCAGAAAGACAGATCACGACCTTGTCCCGACCCTCGCCGTGGCGATCAGGCGACTTTCGGCGGTCCCCCGCACCGGCACGCAATTGCTGTCGCTTGCGGGGCCGCGGGCCTCGCCCGATGCCGAGGAGATTTTGCGGGCGGGGCTGGTGGCGCCCCGGATGCCAGAGGCGCCCTCGGCGCGCGAGGATTTCGGGCGAGAGCCATGAGCCGTCAAGGCGCAGCCTTGGGGGTCCGGCACCTCCGGGTCGGGCGTGGCGCGCGGGGCGGAAGATGCGTTTTCCCTTGGGGGACCGATCCGTCAGCGGGCGGTCCAGCTTCGACCCAGCAGAACAAGGAGAACAATCGCAACGAGAGGCGACAAGATCAGGCTGACGAGCACCCATCCAACCGCGCTGCGCCCGCGCTTGCGCGCCATGCGCGCCGGAAGGAGGATAACGACCCAAAGGACGAACCAAAGAAGGAAGAGGGAAAAGATCAATCCGATCAGGGCAACGCCCGAGCCATCGTCCATGAAACCGCCGTTTGCGCCAAGAGTTTCTCCGCAGGATAGCAGCGCGGGGCGACAGTCGGAATGCGTCCATTTACGTGCATGAAAAGTTGTCAGGCGAGACGGCGCTGCGTACGTCTGCGCGCCAGCGGACAAGGATTGAAGAGATTCTGGTTCGATCGACGCCTCTCTGCTTCAGTGTCTGCGGCTCGAAGGCGCTCGGTTACAGCATGCCACTCCTATCCTCGGCGGGTATTTTGCGCCAAAAGCAGAGCACGTGCTCACATGACATTCCGTAGCCTGCCCTCAAGGTGATATCCTCATGACCCCGATCTTCATCGACATCGAAGCCTCGAGCCTGACGGGTTGGCCTATCGAAATCGGGTTGTCGCGGCTCTCCTCCCTTGGCATCGAGACATGGTCTTGCCTCATTCACCCTCGCCCGGGCTGGAGCGAGGCCGACTGGGATCCGCGTTCGGCAGAGATCCACGGCATCGCGCGGGAACAACTGCACACCGCCCCCGCGGCCGAGATCGTCGCCGAGGCGGTCGAAGCGCGGCTTGGGGCTCATGTCCTTTCCGACTGCCCCGAATTCGACGGCAAATGGCTGACGATGCTGCTGCGCCGCCCGGTGCAGCTTTTGCATTTCGACGATGCGGTCAGCGATACTTTCGGCGCAGAGGCGCTCGGCCGCGCGCAGGATCTGCTCGCCACGCTGCCGCATCCGCACCGGGCCGGGCCGGATGCCGAGGCGATGGCACAGGTCTGGCTTGAACTGACGCAAGGCCGCTGAGCCTCAGCCCTCGGGCGGGGCGTATTCGTCGGGCCGCCGCGCCTTGCCGACCGTGGCCCCCATCACCGCGCGCTCAAGATGCCCGGCATTGAGCTTGATCTTGCCGCCCGAGGCGTGGCGCAGGATATGCACCGAAGGGTCGCGGCCGGGCGGCGCCACCGTCGTCAGCCGCTTCTCGGGAAAGTGCCGCGCGAACATCGCCGCCGTCGCCGCCTGATCGGAATCGGCCGTCAGCAGATAGGCATGGTCGAACACATCTTCGAACGCGTCATGCATCAGATGGATGGCGAGGTTGATATCCCCCGCCTTCTCGGTCGGCTTCTCCCAGCGATCGCCGCAACTGCGACACATCATCCGCTCATGCACGTAATGGCCCAGCGCCACCTCCACCCCCTCGGCCCGCTGCGCCGCGATCACCTGCTCGTGCCGCCAGCGCTTGCCCGCCGAACCGGGATAAAACGCCGTGCAATAGACCACCCGCACCAGCTTTTGCGTCTTTTGCGGCAAGATCACCTGACCGAGCCGCCAATAGCTGAGCCATTTCAGATGCGGCTGCCCCAGCCGGTCGATCGCGTGATAAAGGTTGAACCCGTCGATATAAAGCGCCGCGCGCGCGGCCCTTGTTTCCTGTTGATCTTTTTCGCTCAATCTGCTACCTCGCGAACATCCACGCGAAGCGGTACGCCGCTAGCAGGCCCTCGACCCCGGTCGGGGGTTTTTCTTTTCTCCCCCTTCCTGAGCGCATTTTGCCGCCCTCGCAATGGCCTTTCGCCGCGGCAAACACGCCGGGCTTGATCTTTGCCTCCGCGCGGCGAAAGACTGCGCCATGCAGCCGATTTCGCTCAAGGACTTCCTTCCCGCCCTGTGTGCCCGCGACCTTGTGGTTCAGATCGCGGGGCATGGCGGGCTTGCGGCGGGCACGGCCACACTGGGCCGGGTGCGCGGCGCGATGGGCCATGCGCTGGCGCTTTCCGCCTCGCCCGAGGCGCTGGCGGGAGCGCCCTGCCCCTATGATCCGCCCTGCGCTTACGACCTGTTTCACAACCCGCAAGGCGCGCTGAACCCAGGCTTCGAGCTGCCCAAACCTTTCGTGCTGCGCGCCGATGCGCAAGGCGCGGATCTGACCATCACGCTGCGCCTTTTCGGGGCCGCCTGCGACTGGGCGCCCGAGTTTCGCGCCGCGCTGATTGCCGGGCTGCGCGGCGGCCTTGATCTGGGCCGCGCGGGCCGGGTGCCGATGCAGATCACCGCCGTGTCCCATGCGCAACTGACGGCTTCCCCCCCGCCTGCGGGGGCGCTGGCTTTGCGCACGCAAACCCCGATCATCCAGCGCCTGCGCGCCGATCACGCGGGGCTGGGCCTCGATCCCGCCTCGCTGCTGACAGGATTTGCCAAACGCGCCAAGGGGATCGCGCAGTGGCACGGCTTTGCGCTCGATCTGCCCGAGGCGGAGCTGGCCGAGGCGCTGCGCGCCGCCCCCCCGGCCGTTGCGGGCGAACGGCGGGCGCTGGCGCGGGGCACGAAACCGCGTCCGGGCTTTTCCGGCCGCATCGCCTTTTCCGCGCCCCCGCCCGAGCTGCGCCGCCTGCTCACGCTGGCCGAGGCGCTGCACATCGGCGCCGACACCACCATCGGCGCGGGAAGGGTGCGGCTGACGCCCCTCGGCTGACCCGCTTATGGACGGGAGAGGTGTCTGGGCTATGCGGATCGCGTAAGATGACCGAAAATCTTCCGTCTCAATCCGCTTACTGGCGGGAGAGGTGTCTGGGCACCGCATGGGGGGCGTTGGTGGGCCGTGAATACGCCCGTCTCAATCCGCTTACTGGCGGGAGAGGTGTCTGGGCCACGTGCGCACACCCCGCGGGGTGGAGAAAGGAGGTCTCAATCCGCTTACTGGCGGGAGAGGTGTCTGGGCACGGGGTGTTTGGTTGCAAGTGCTCGATGGAAGAGTCTCAATCCGCTTACTGGCGGGAGAGGTGTCTGGGCTTACCCTCTGCAAACCCAAGACCCGAAAGCGCTTTTTGGTCCGCTTTCCAACCGTGACGTGCCGCATCCCTCGACTCGGGCCCGATTTTCTGGTTTCCTGTGTCTCTCACCTCGCTTTTTCCCTTATCCCGCAGGGGCATGGCATGATTTCCAACGACGAAGGCCGATTTTCGGGCCTGTTTGGCCAGATTTCCGACCCCCATGCCCTCACCTTGGCATTCGAAAAGGTGCGGCGCAACAACGGATGTGCGGGGGGCGACGGGCAAAGCATCGCAGCCTTTGCCGCCAAGGGGGCGGCGGCGATCGCGCGGCTGTCGGGGCTGTTGCGCAACGGAAATTACGCACCCCGGCCGCTGCGCCTGCATGAGATCCCCAAGCCCGACGGCGGCACCCGTCGCCTCGCCATCCCCGCCGTCTCCGACCGGATCGTGCAAACCGCCGTCGCCGCCGCGCTGACCCCCGGCTCGAGCCGCTGTTTTCCCCCGACAGCTACGGCTACCGCCCCGGCCGTTCGGTGGCGATGGCGGTGGACCGGATCTCGGCCCTGCGGCGGATGGGCTACACCTGGGTGGTCGAGGCCGATATCGAAAAGGCCTTTGACCGGATCCCGCATGACCCGGTGCTCGAGGCGCTCGATACCGCGCTCGATCCCGCCCCCGGCACCCGCGCGCTGATCGACCTTGTCGGGCTTTGGCTTGCGCATGGCTCGGGCCAGCTTGGCACGCCGGGGCGCGGTCTGGCGCAGGGCTCGCCGCTTTCGCCGCTGTTGTCGAACCTCTTCTTCGACGGGCTCGACGACCGTTTCGACAGCGGCGCCGCCCGGATCGTGCGCTTTGCCGATGATTTCGTCATCCTCGCCCGCAGCGAGGCCGGGGCCGAGGAAGCCCGCGCGCTCGCCGAGGAGTTCGTCGCCGGTCACGGCCTGCGCATGGTCTCGCGCGAAACGCGGGTGGTGGGGTTCGATCGCGGCTTTCAGTTTCTGGGCCAGCTTTTCGTCCGCTCGCTCGTGCTGCCCGCCCCAGACGAGCCCGACCCCGACGCCAGCGCCGTGATGCGCGAACTGGCCGAGGCCGACGCGGCCACGGCCGAGGCGGTGGCGGCGGGTTACGATCCGGGGGCGCGGGTGCTTTATCTGGTCGAGCCCGAGCGCCGCCTGAGCCTGCGCGCCGAAAGTTTCGCCGTGCTCGATGGCGGTGGCAGCCTGCTTTTGTCGCTGCCGCCCGCGCGGGTGAACCGGATCGAGCTGGGCCCGGGCGCCGTGGTCGATGACCCGGTCTGGCGTCATGCGCTGGCCACCGACACCACGCTTGCCTTTCTCGATGGCCATGGCAAGACGCAGGGCTATCTTGCCCCGCCGCAGCCCGCCGAGGCGCAGCTGCAGCTGGCGCAGGCCGCGCTTGTGCTGCATCCCGAACGGCGTCTGGCGCTGGCGCGGGTTCTGGTCGGGGCGCGGCTGCGCAACCAGCGCGCGCGGCTTGCCGTGCTCAACCGCTCCGCCAAGGCGACCGAGGTGGACCGCGCCATCGCCGCCCTTGGCCGCGCGATCCGGGGCCTTGCCGCACCGATGCCCGATCTGGACACCTTGCGCGGCCATGAGGGGCGGGCCGCCCGGATCTACTGGCCCGCGCTGGCGCGGCTTTGCACCGCGCACAAGGGGCCGTTCCTGTGCGAACGCCCGGCGAAAACGCCCCTCAACGCCGCGATCAATTACCTGACCGCGCTTTTGGCCCGCGACATCCGCGCCGCGCTGATCGGCGCGGGGCTGCACCCCGGCTTTGGCGTGCTGCATCAGGCGCAGGACCGGGGCGACGCCGCCGTCTATGACCTGATGGAGGTGTTCCGCGCCACCCTCTCCGAGGGGCTGGCGGTGAGCCTCTTCAACCGCCGCCGCCTGCGCGAGGAGATGTTCGAGCCGCAGGGCGACAGCCTGCGCCTCCTCACCCCCGGTCGGCGCGCGCTGATCACCGGCTACGAGGAGGCGCTGGAACGGGTGATCCGCTCCAGCCAGACCGGACAGCGCCACGCCCTGCGCCGGATCATGCTCGAAGAGGCCCGCGCGCTCGCCCGCCACTGCCGCAGCCCGGAAACGGTCCCCTACCTGCCGCAGCTGCAGGACTACTGAACTCGCCAAGGATTGCCGTCCCGTGGCGCCGCCCTCGTTGAATAGGGCATGTCTCAATCCGCTTACTGGCGGGAGAGGTGTCTGGGCAAAGGCAAACGATGCTGTACGTTGCTGTCATTCGTCTCAATCCGCTTACTGGCGGGAGAGGTGTCTGGGCGCGGGTGGGCCGCTCAAACACCTGTTCTGGGTGTCTCAATCCGCTTACTGGCGGGAGAGGTGTCTGGGCTTACCCTCTGCAAACCCAAGACCCGAAAGCGCTTTCTGGTCCGCTTTCCAACCGTGATGTGCCCGACACTCCGAAACAGCCCTTGCAAGCCCGGTTTTGCTGCGTGTTTTTCCTCCTTTATCCTGTGACTTCAAGGTCATGGCAGGGTTTCCAACGGTGAATCGGCGATTTTGCCCGATTTTCCGCCTCTCAAGTTCAAACTGGCAGGCGAAATCCGTCCTGTCCACCGTCAAGATTGCCCCGCGCCACGACAGACCGCCGCAGGGCCGCCCGCCCGGCAAGGGCTTTCGCAGCCCCCCGTTTCGCGGCAGACTGAGGCCCGAAATCTGCACCGAAAAGGGTCTGCCATGCCGCGCGCCGAGATGCTGATGGTCTTCACCTATGACGTGTCGCAAGACCGCAAGCGGCGTCGGGTGGCGCGGATTTTGGAAGGGGCCGCGACGCGGGTGCAATATTCGGTCTTCGAGGCGCGGCTGAGCGAGCAGCGCGCGGCGGCGCTGGCCCAACGCGTCGCGGCCGAACTTGCCCCCGGCGACAGCCTGCGCGTCTATGCCATCGGCGCCAGCGGCGAAACCCGCACCCGCACCTACGACGACGCCGCCCCCATCGAGCCGCCGGGGAACTACTGGATCGTCTAGTCCCGCCATGTCTTTTTCAACACGGCGGCCAGACGGCCATTGTTCGCCTCGAAGGCCTTTTGGCGGTCCGAAGCGGAGAAATTCCGGTTCTTCGGGTCGTCACTCGTCTGCTGGTAATAGATCTTGCCGTCATCGAGGCGCGAACGCTTGCGCAGATAATCCCCGAAAAGCGGGTCATGCGCGGCATTGAACTCTTTGGCGGCAAACCCCATCGACCGTGCGAGAGCCGGGTCTCGCGCGGTGCTCGGATCTTCGCCAGAGTTGACGAATTTTCCGAAGGCAGACAGGAAGGGCGTTGCGGATTGTCCGATCATCCGCATATCGGCTTTGCTGCCGCCCCTTGCCGGGTAATCTGCCCCGGCATCGTTCGGCGTCAATGTCAGTTTGATCTTCGCCGGGAAGCATTTGCCCGCATTGAACGCCCGGGCCCGTCCGATGAGGAAGCGGTTGCGCAGGGTGAAATCAAGCGTGAGCACGGTCAGGAAGGCTCCGATTTCTGCTTCGGTCATGTTGTGCAGATAGATGCGCTGCGCAAAGAGAAGGTTTTGCCCTTGTTTCGGATGAAGCAATTTCAGGGGGGAGGCGTATTTGTCGAGCTTCCTTTCTGCGGCTTTCAAACGCGCCACCACATCGGCGGCCGACGCGTTGTCCACAAGATAGGCCTTGCGACCGAAGTGATCGTAGAACTTCGAGATCGGGCGCGGCTCGGCAGCCGCGATGACGTAGAGTTCGTCTCTGGATTTGTCGGCGTCGTACTCCGACACCAGCCAAGCCATGCCACAGGAGATACGCGCCTTGAGATGCAGGGCTTCATGGCGACTGCGGCTTTTGTCGTCGCTTTCGGGTTCGCGCACGAAGCCAAAGAGCGCTTCGGCGAAATCAGGAGTGTAGTTTTCGTTCACATCCGGCCGATGCGCCTTGAAAGCGGCCAGTTGCTTCTTCGCATCGAGATGCGGCCTTTCCGCCTCGGGGTCGTCAGTGATTGCAAGCAGGTTTTCGATAATTCTATAGGCGCGGGCATTTACCCGGCGCTCCAGTTCCGCGCGCAACATGCCCTTGATCGTAGAACCGGGAATGGCGAAGGTATCTCCGATCTTCTGGAAAGGCACATCCTTGGGCGGTTTGGTATGGTCATGCGTCTGCGCCGCGACCAGAACCGGGGTTTCGACATGCCACACCAGATCGATATGGCCCGAGGCGGCAGCGGGCATCGGCTTCGACAACAGCGCATGGTTCGAGAAGCGATCCGAGACCCGTTGCTCCGGGAGTTGTATCACGTTCGGGTCGATCCGGCTGAGACGGTAGGGAATGGTCACGAGGTTCGATGGCAATTCCGCTTCGGCGTAATGGTCCGCGGGATCCTCTTTCGATTTGAGCTTCAACGCTTCCGTCTGTTTTTCGGAATAGTGCTTCAGGATAGGGTCTTGATCGGAGCAAAACCACCCGAAGCCTTTCGTGGTGCCCATGCCAAGCTTGAGGCCATTGGCCTCCAGATCAGCCTTGAGCAAGTCGAAAAGATTGGTCTCGGCTGCGTCAAGGTCGGCTCGGGTGGAGATGGACAGATCGAAGGTGACGCCGTGATGGGCGTGGTAAAAGAACAAGAGCCCATCACGAGGCGCGGCGGTCATCGCATCGAGACTGACGCCGGGGATCTGGCAGGATCCTTTGGCCGACACATTGCGCGGCGAGACCTGCAACAGGCCGCGGCGGCCTTCGTAGCCGAAGAGGCGCTGGACAGGATCAAGGTCGCGCGGTCCGGCCGAGGTCTTGCAGCTTTTCATCTCGGCACCACCACCGCGATGCAGGTGCAGCGCCCAAAGCCATTCGGCGCGTTTGCGCAGCGCCCCGGAAACCGCCGTCCCCATGATGCGGGGGGCCTTGCCCGCAGCATCCATCAGCGGCTGCGTTTCGTTGTCCGTCTGCCCGCCCTTCGAGAGGAACGGGCCGGGGCAAACCATGCGCAGACCGAAGAGCGGGGCCCGGACCGGGGCTGAGGCGGCGATCGTGTGCGGGGCAAAGGTCTGTGCGGTCCAGCCGGTCGGGCCAAAGCGGCTCTCGGCACGCTCGATGCGGGTGATCTGCAGCCGTCCAAGGTCATCGGCCTTGTTGGCCCCGAGGTTCAGCCCCTCGGACGAGGCTGCCAGCGCAAGCAGCGTTTCAAGCGCGGCGCAATCGGCCTGCACCGTCGGTTCGTCGCCGCTTTCAACGTCGATATCGGAGGTGAAGGTCACCCCTTCGGGCACGAAATCGCGCCGATAGAGTTTGTTGGCCGCCGCAACGCCGGTGCCTACGGCGACACTGGTTTGGGCGAGTTCGAAACTAGCGCTGCTGCCCGCTTTCGACACATAACGCGCCCCGGAAAAAGTCAGGGTACCGCGGGCCTGCTGCGATCCCTTTTCATGCGGTTTGCCGAACAGCCGCACCTTTACATCGGTGCAGGTCGCTCCCAGCGCCCCCTTGATCGTGCTGCCCGGAATCCAGGGCTTGCCCGCATGATCGCGGGCGATCAGCGCCACTTCGGACGCGTCTTCCTCGTCATGCGCACGCAGTTCGGATTGCCCCGCCCCCACATGCAGCGGCGTCAGCACCGTCCATTCGAGGCGGTATCTTCTGAGATGTTTCATCGAGAACCCCCGACCGATGAGAGGAGGAATGCGCCATAGCCGTTTTCCGCGACGAAGGGGCAGCTTTGCCAGTCAAGCGCGGTGCCGTCCCGCGTCGCCGAACAAAGCCCCTTGCGCTGCAGCGCCGCCAGTTCGGCCTGATCGCTCGGCGCCACATCGAGCACGAAAACCGACCCCCGACTGGTGACCAGCCAAGGCATGTAGCCACTTTGGCCCGTGAACCGCCGTGCCAGATAGTCGCCCAGCAATTCCTGAGCCGCATGAACCTCGAGAAGCGTCGAATTCGGCAAGAAGGCCTTGAACGCGGGCGCATAGGCCGCAAGCGGATCGTGACGCAGCAGCGCCGGATCCACCTCGATCCAGGCCTTGGTTTGCAGGACCAGCGCAACCGTGCCCGTCACCGGAGAAGGTGCCTTGTCCGTCACGAAGTCGATCGGCTCCACCCGGGCATCGGTGCGACCCAATCCCGGCATCGGCGCGCAAAGCGCACTCAACACGGCGCGGGCATTTTCTGCGCTCAGCGCCGAGGTATCGACGAGGGCCGTGAACACATCGTTCCCCGGCACCACAGCGGTGGTCGAAAACAGGTTCTCATCCTGCGCCGCCCCGGTTGTCGCATCGATCTGCGTGTGGACCCGCTCGACATGGCGCGGCGGCGGCGCAAGACAGTGCTTGAAACCCGCGACACAGGCCGCCTCGTGAACCGCCTTCCAGTCGATCTGCAAGGTCACGCCATCGGGCAAAGCGCCCTTCCCCGCCAGATCGCGGCAGGTCTCGGCACCCTTTTCCTTGAGACAGACCACCGAGAGCGGCAGTGCCTGAGCCACATGTTGCGTGGCATGGCCGAAAACGGTGTCGGACAGGCTTTGGGCATCGAGAGGGTTGCCGCGCATCTCGGCACAGCGCGCCACCAGCCCCTTCAGCGCCCCGCCCGGAATCGTCGGCTGGCCGATATAGCCGTTGTCGGTGCGGATCGCATCGACCAGATAGGGCCGATCGACGCGGAACCGCCACAGGAACCGCCCGACCGGATCGGCCGGCAACTTGCAGGCCTCTTCGGCTTCCAGGGCCGGCTCCACCGAGCAGCCGCTGACCTCGCCAAAACCGATCGAGGCCATGGCGCCGATATGGCGCTTGCACTGCAGTGCCGCCGCGAGCAGCAGAGCAAGCGCCTGCGCATCGGGCGCTTTCGCCGTCGGAAAGAGGGTGATCCGCCCGCTGAAGGCAACCTCCCGTTCGGGCGCAAAGACCTGCTCGATCCGCAACAGATGCCCCTGTTTCGCCGCCCCGCTCTCGTCGTCGATCTGCACCCGGTGGTAGTCGGTCGAGCGCAGATCGGGCTCGATCGTGCAGCGCAGATCGGTCAGGAACATCCGCCCCTTGGCGGGCTCGAACGCCCCGCCGCTGTCCTTGCGCGCATCGGCCGAGCCCTTGCCCATCAGCCCCTCGACCAGCTCGGTCTCGCCCATGATCGTCAGACCATGCCGGATCAGCCCCTTGATCTGGTCTTGCGGAATGATCGGCCGACCGTCCAGATCGCGCAGCGCGACCCGGTCATAGCCGAACCGACCGGGATCCTGGCCGGGAAACAGGAACGGTGCCTTGAGCGACAGCGTGACATCAAACACAAGTGGCGCGGTCATTGCACGGCCTCCGAAAGAACGCGGGCGCGTTCGTCGGTAAAGGGTTGCGCATAGGGTTGCAGTTGCGCCACCTGCGCCAGAAGCAGCGCCAACCCGCGCGAGGCCTGCCCGGTCCAGCCATTTTCCCACGCGGCCATATCGGGTGGCGTGCCCTTCACCCGCTCGAAATGCCCCTTCATCGCCTCGGCAATCGCCTCATCTGCCGCCTTGCTGCACAGGTCCCGCCGTGACAGCCGCGCGACATCGAGCAGCCGATAAATCTGCGACATCTTCAGGATCGCCCCTTCCTCGTCGTCCAGCTCCCGCAGCGCCGCCGCCATCTTGGCGACATGCGACAGCAAGACCGCATCCGCGCCCGAGCGATAGCCCTGCCCATACACGGTGCGGCGATGATCGAGGATCGAGGCAAAGGGCAAAGGCGCGCTTTCGAACACGTCAAGCGAGACCACCGACACCCCCGCCTTGCGCATCTCGGGCGTCACCGCATCGCGCAACGCCGCCTCGGCGCTGCCGGCCAGTTTCTTCAAAAGCCGGATCGGCGTCTTGCGCTGCGCGATCACGCAGCCGATGCGGTGCCCGAACCGCGCCGTCCCCTTGTCCTTGTCGAAGGGCGCGCCCAGCACCCCCTGCAGCGCCGCCAGAAACCCCAGCACATGCGAAGCGGGCACGACAAAGGTCATGTCATCGCCGCCCCACATCAGCACATCGACCCTTGCATGGGCCACGCCCGCCTTGTCGGTGTAAATCAGCCCCTCGGCGCTAGCCCAATCTTCGATCGCCTCGGCCAGACGCGCCCGAAACGCCGCCATCGCAGTGCTGAACCCTGCGGTGTCGGTGCCATAGGCCTTTGCAAGATCGCCGCCCCCCATGCCATCGGCGACGATCACCGCAATCTTGCCCCGCACATTTGGCTTGAGGCCGGGGGCGTCCTCGGGCGCGATGTCCTCGAAACTTTGCGGCGGTTGCGGCTGGCGTTTGCGAAACAATTGCGGCCGACCGACCCGACCGATCTTGCGCCGGTCCGCGACCGAGGCACAAAGGAAACGTTCCTTCTGCTCCTTGAGGTCGAAATCGCTGATCGTGCCGGGCCGCGTGTGATCGATCGCACAGGGGCGCACCCCCGCCATGATCGCAGGCAGCACCACCGTGGCAAGCTGCGAAAACTGCCGGTCTCGCGCCGCCTTGATCGCCTGCGCCTCGGTCTCGCCCGTGCCCCAGGTGAGGGTGAAATGGCATTGCGGCGTGGCGCTCAGAAAGGCGCGGATCTTGTCCTCCTCGGGGGGCGGGCCGGAAAACTCCAACAGCGCTATCGAGGCGCCTTGCCCGCGCAGCGTGCCGCCAAGCGCCGCCTGCGCCCGCTGCGCCAGAGTTTCCAGCGCCATCGAGCCGCCGCGGATCGTGGAAAGGTCTTCGGTATCGTAAATCGTGGCGTAAAGATTCACGCCCTCGAGATAAAGGAACATCCTGCCCCCCTGCATGAATGGGGACATGAGAGGGGCAGGAATGATTCCCGGCAAGCCCTGATGTTTCAGCCGTCAAGGATGCGTCACCACGCCACATCCGCACGCAGGCGGGCCCATACACCGACACCCCACGCACTCCGCTTGCTGGCGGGAGAGGTGTCTGGGCCTGATCGCATCCTCGCGCTGATCGGAGGTGACGCAGTCTCAATCCGCTTATTGGCGGGAGAGGTGTCTGGGCGCCGCCGCCTTCGCCTGCCTCGCCGCCGCCCCCGTGTCTCAATCCGCTTACTGGCGGGAGAGGTATCTGGGCCGTGACGCAGGCGCAGCTTGAGACCGGATCGACGTCTCAATCCGCTTACTGGCGGGAGAGGTATCTGGGCTCACCCTCTGCAAACCCAAGACCCGAAAGCGCTTTTTGGTCCGCTTTCCAACCGTGATGTGCCCGACGCCCCGAAACAGCCCTTGCAAGCCCGGTTTTTGCGCGTGTTTTTCCTCCTTTATCCTTGATTTTCAAGGTCATGGCAGGTTTTCCAACAGTGAATCGGCCTTTTGGCCCGGCTTTCCCGCCGTCAAGGTCAGATTGGCAGGCGAAATTTCCCCTGTCCACCGCGAAGTTTCCGGGATGCAAGACAGGGTGCCGCAGCCCCTCAAGGCGCGGGCCACAGATGCAGCGCCTCGCTGCCCGCAAAGGCCGCCGCCGCCGCACCATAGGCCAGCCAGCCCCAGAAGGACCGCTTGTCGCGGAAATAGACCCGCTCGGCCAAAGCCCAGATCCCGGCGATGATCGCCACCAGCACCGAGAGTTGCAGCAGTTGCAGCCAGCCATCGGGCGGCCCCGCCGCATCGGTCTGCCCCGGGAGGGCCGGAACGATCGCGTGCAACCCGAACGGGGCCTTGTCACCGATGAAGATGTTCATCCCCCCCGCGCCGACCAACAGCGACAACGGCACGCCGACCGACACCAGCTTGTTGAGCCGCGCCGCATCCTCGCGCGCCTCGGCATTGGTGTGCATCTCGTGGAAACTCGTCGCCGCCTCGAGTTCCTTTTCGACCTCGGCAAACATCGCGGGAATGCCGAAGGCGGCATAGAGGCGGTCGAACATCTCGCGCGGTTGCAGTTGCGAGGAGATGTTGGAGAAGTGGTGCAGGTGGGTGAAGTCAAGGAATTCGTCGCGGATCCGCATCAGCCGCTGACCGAAATCCGCCACCGCCGTTCGGGATTTGTCGCCGATCGCCCCGCGCTCGCGCTGGCTGCGCACCAGTTCCGACAGGGTCTGGGAGAATTGCAGCAGGCGGAAGAATTCGAACACGCACAGAAACTGCATGTGGCGGTAATATTCCTCGGCATGGCCCATGTCGTGATGGCCCGGGATGCCGTTGCCCAGGATCACGTTGCGCATGTACCCGCCCGCGCCTAGGGCGCAGAAATGGTGCGAGGCGGTGATGTAAAGCGTGGAATTGCCGGTGCCGGTGGGGCCATCGGGGGCCTGTCGGGTGTAGAAATACCCCGGTGCGAGTGCGTCGAGGAAGGGCTTGTTGTAGCTGTAGCCCGTGCCACGCCGGTCCACCTCGGCCAAGCGCATCAGGTCGCTGTCCTTGACCCGGGTCATCAGGGTGAAGGCCTCGGCCTCCTGTTCGCTGCCATCGCCCAAGAGCACAGCCGAGGTGATGAAGGCGCGTTCGTCGCCGAAATGGCGCGAATCCGGTTCCGAGAGGGTGAAGGGGGCAACAAGTTCGCGCACCCAGGGCATCAGCTGCGTCTTTCCCTTGCGCACCCCTTCGTCCATTTCGGGACGCGACGGGGCAGGCCCGAAACAGGGCACCCTCGTCAGCGCATCCCCCGGCAGTGCATCCTCGCCGTAGAAATGCCAGCGCGGAAAGATGCGCCGTGACAGATCCAACGCATCTTGCGCATCGGCCAGCGTCAGCGGGGCGAAGGGGGCCGGGTCCTTTACCTTGTCGCGCGGATATTCGCCATAGGCAGCACAAAGGAAATCGACGCTGACGACCAGCATGGCAAAGCCGTGCAAACCGCTCTGCCGCCCGGACCCGGCCGGTTCGCGCAGGCGCCGCAGTTCAACCGTGCGCACCGTGCCGCGAAAGGTGCGACGGCACAGCAGTTGCTCCGATTTGCCATCTTGCATCTCTTTCCAGTCGGTCGAGTCGAAGTCGGCGGTGAAATGCCGGAACTCGAACGCCGGTTTGCGATAGAGGTCGAACAACGCCGAGACGCCGCCATCGGCCCGGTCCCAAAGCGCATTCGACACGAAAGGATGAAAGTAGAACTGCTGTTGCAGCGTGCCTTTGGGCTTTTCCGCAACCCAGCCGTGCCGGGCCGGATCGATGCCGTCATCAAGGAGGGCAAAGGGCAGATGATACCAGACGCGCAGCCCGCCGACGGCAATCTCCTGAGCGGCTCTGGTCTGGATGGGGCCGAGATCAATGGTCATGCGCGGAACACCTGACGGCAACACAAGAATTTGCCGCAGGTTACAGGAAAGCCGCCGCAGCGCAATGCGCCCCGGTTGCAGCCGCCGTCGTGGATGACCTCCGTCCCCCCGTCGGGCGCAAGACCCGATGGATCTGGGCAGCGTCAAAGCCCTGCGTCGCCGCAAACGGCGTTCTGCAATGCCGGAAGCGCCGACTTCAGATGCCTTGATCCGCAGGAATCTGCTCGCCCACACGCCGAAGCGCCTCCGCCGGAGACACACCAAGCGCGCGGAAAATCTTGATGAACTCCAGCACATCAATCCGCCGTTCGCCGGATTCGATGCGCGCGATCAGCGATTGCTGGCAATGAAGTTCGCGGGCGAGATCGGCCTGGTTGAGCCCTTTCTCCCGGCGGGCGGCGGCGATCGCCTCGCAAAGCGCCCGCTGGCCTTCGGTGTGGATCGTTCTCGGCATCTCGCTCCGCCCTGCATTTTGGGGCTGGCGGTAATGCGGAAAGTAGATTATCTAAAATTTAGATAATGGAGGGCGGAAATGCAGGACACAGACGACCTCGACCTTGAACCGGTCACCTTTCTCGTCGAAGCCGAGATCGCTGCGCGGCGGGCGTTTGACGCGCGTGTCGCGCGGGAACCGGGCTTCAGCGCGCTCGCGCGCAAACGGGTCTCGCGGTATCTCGACAATCCGATCTGGCGCGGCTTGGTCGAGTTGCACATCAACGGCGCGACCAGTTTCGAGCACGGACTGATGCTGCGCGGCGCGGGTCTGGTGCGGCCGGCCCGCTTCTTCGTGCGCAGGGGGTCGGAGGTTCGAATCCTCTCGCTCAGACAAATTTCCCGCATATAAACAACTTATTAGAGATGATTCTTTACGCGCTGCAAAGCGCTTGAACCGATTCCATAAGCAAGTGATAAGCAGTGCGGATGCTAGGTGAATCAGTCAGTCACTCGCAGTTAACGCTGGCCCTAGGTGAGATTGGTCCACTAATCCGCTTCCATCTTGAATTCGGCTTTCGCCGTTCCAATATCGAAGTTGTAAGGCTGCTTTCTGAAGAAGAAATCTCCGCCCAGTAACGGACCATAGCTGCTAGCACTGCGGAGCTGCCAATCTTCCTGTGAGGCTACAGCCGCCTCACCGTTTCTTTCCAAACCGACTTCCATCGGCTGGGGAGAAGGGAAATGCATCGCAAGCAAGAGAACCACCTAGTTTGGGCGGTTCTGAGACTGATTTGGTGGCTAATCCGGCTGTTCTTTTGGGCCGGCCCACTAAGTTGAGTAGGGAGGGAGGCGCTAGGCGCCTCCCTCTTCAATTTCCACCAGGTGAAAGCACCCCCGCCCCATAGCGAGGGTGCCTACAACGTCTGGACCTGAAGGTGGCAAGCCCCCGCTGCCGGTTCCGATGGTTTAGCGTCCGTCGGTTTCCTGAAGGACGTGTGGCTGGCACTACCCCGCCCCGTGGCAGTCTGGAGTCTCCCTTACCACGGGGGCTGTTCCGAACGGCATCGTTCGCACAAGCGAGGGTCACGAATGACCGTCGGAGATCATGTGCGCTAAGCCTTTTCATGCCAATGACCTTGGCAACCACGCGCTGCGCGAGGCGCAGCGTGTCGCAACTGCTCTGGCGGAAGCGGGGCCGAGCGCGACCGATCTGATTTCGGCGCCCACCATGCACGCGTGGATCGGCGTGCAGGACACCCGTTTTGGTGGCGCAATCTTGATGGGGCGGCCGGAGGGGCACCCCGTGTGCCGAGGTCCGGTGAGCCACACTTCCCGTTTGTGCGGTCTCGATCCCGATCTGACGTGGGCGCGCACGATGACGCGGTGGTATCGGCTGGGTGTCCCTGCGGACCCAGGCGAAGTTTCGTTTTATGCGCTGCGCTACGGCATTCCGCGCGATCTGATCCTTGGGCCAGACAGGTTGCGAGACGCCATTTCCTGGGTTTGAACCTGTTGTCGTACCGGCGGTGTCCCCCGGTGCGCGGATCGCCGACTGTCCGGGAGGCCGAGGGTCGAACCGGCCCCGAAACAGGCGCCGCCTTTGCCGGGTCTCTTCTCTCTTCTTCCCACCTTTTCCCCCGGCGCTCTTGCGCCGTCTTTTCTCTTTTCTTCTTTTTCCATCTCTCCCGATCTGCGCCGCGCCAAGGGCGCTCTTTCTTCTTTTCCCCTTGACCTCTCTTTCGGTCTTTTCCCTCTTCAGCCCCCTCTCGCAAAAAAGTTCCGGATTTTCGGGCCGCACCGTCCGGGTCAAGGGGAGGGCAGCTCCACCGGGCCACGGGATGTCCAATTCTTTTTCGCAAATCTCTTCCAGAACAGGGGGTTATCAACATCTTTCTGCCGTTGCGCGCCCTCGACCGCCGAAAGCACGCTCGGGGCCAAACCGCATCCGCCCTATACTCGTGTCACCGCCTGAGACGGCGGATCCAGATCATTGGCCCAGATTTTTCGTCGGGCGCGATCTTGGGCAGACGGGAGCGCAAAGCGGCATGGACGGCGGGCAACAGACGGGGCGAAAGGCGGGGGGCAGCGTGCCGCCCGCGCGCCCGGCCTTGCGTCCCGGGCAGGGCGATCTGCAACGGCTGGAGGCCGCACTGCGCATCGTTGCCGGTCTCGTCATCGAAAACCCGGTTTATGCGCCGATCTTCCGCCGTCTCGAGCGAGAGATCGCACTTGAGAAACAGGCGCAGGCCGCGGATGTGATCGCCCGCGCCCGCGCGGTAATCGCGCAAAACGAGAGCAATGCGCTGATCGATCAGAACGAGATCGGCACCAGCAATTCGGCGGCATGCTCGAGCGAGGCACCTAAGCCGTAGCGCTCGCGGCCGAGCGAATGGCCCATCAGATCGCGCCGGATCCGCTCGTCGATGCGCGCGGCAAGCATCCGGTCCTCGAAAGCGTGGCGCAGCGAATAGATCGTATGCCGAGGCGTCTCCATCAGCCCGTTGCCGCGCAGGTACTTGTTCATCGCGGCGCTCAGGCTGGCAGAGTTTTCCCGATAGCGCGGAAACCCCTAGGGGAAGGCACGCATCGCGGCAAGGGCAATGCCCAAGAGCGGAATCACCCGCCGCGCTGACGCCGATTTCAATTCCCGCCCGATCGGCTGCAGCGACAGATGCGGCACGGCGACATCCAGCGCGATTTCTGTGGACCGCAACGCCGCAACCTCGCTGGGCCGCATTCCGGTGTTGATCACCACCTGCAAGATGCAGCGCTCCTGGTCGTTCATCCCGTCGAGCGCCCCCGGGGCCAAGAGGCGATCGCGAATCCAGCCGTCCGAAAACGGCAGGCGCTGCGCCTTGTCTCCCTCTTTCAGGGCAAGCCCGCCCAAAGGCAGCACGATGGCCAGCTTCTTCTTTTCGACGACCATGCGCAGAACGCCGCCAAGATGGGTGAGGTCCTTGTTCGCGCTATTGGGCTTGACGCCCTCTTCTTCGATCCGGTTGAGCCAGAACTCGCGGAAGGCGAGCATGTCGTCGCGGGTGATCTGGGCGAGGGGCTTGTCGCCGATCACATCAATGAAGGTCTTCACCGCCTTGATGCGCGGGTTGCGCCAGCGGCGGAGCTGATCGGGGGATTTGTTCAGCACCAGATCGCGTGCGAAACCCCAATAAAGCTCGAGCGCCCGGCTGACGGTGATCGGCGGCTCGGCCTCGCCGCCGAGAAGGGCGGACGCCTCGGAGGGATCGGCACCGCGCCGGGCCACCTCCTCGACCCGCTCGAGAAGCGCGCTGCGCGGCAGGCTCGCCACCTTGTCCGCGGTCAGATAGCGATAGCCCCGCACCTCTGCGAGGCGCCGCGCGGCGGCATGGCGCGCCTCGGCCTCCGCGCTGTCGCCCGCGAGCTTCGCTTCCCAGGCCTCGATCTGCTCGTGCCAGATCCGGGGCGCCTTCTGGCTGGCGATGGTTTCGGAATCCGTATGCAGGCTGAGCCAGATCTCGGTGCGCGGCTCGACCGGCCGATAGCGCTGCGGCACCCGCCTGCGCAGACTCAACCCCTTGCCCCGCCGCATGATCGTCATGATGCCCTCACAGATCAATGTGGAGCATATTGTGTGGCGTTTTGCGGAGCGATATCAAGGGGACTTAGATTTCCGCGAGATTGAATTATTGTCTAAGCATATGAATTATAGTGATTTATTTTCTTGCGCGGCAATGTGAGGTGGCGGAAGCGGTGGACGTCGCCGCTCCAACGATTCCTTTATATTTCAAAAGGTTATCGTTCGCCCGCCCTCCAAAATGTCACGCAAGATGTCATACGCACACGATGCCCCTGAGCGCCCAACCGGAAGCGCTTCGGCGGGCCAGATGGGCGGGGCGCTCCTGAACGAGATGACATCCCCGCCCGATGGAAAAGCCGGTAGCATTCAGAATTTAGGCTAAGTCCGATTAGAAAATTGCTATGGCCAGGTTCCATACACCGAATATGTGCGGCAGACGCGAAATGGACGTCGGGCAACGCCCTACGTCATTCTGGCGAACATTACGAAAATGCCTCAAGCAGGTCTTTCTCGATATCCGAGATTTCCTTGTTAATGCAAGTTCGGAATGCAGCGTTTATTTCGTCTGCCGTCATGCTTTCAACACGAGCAGAAAATAAGTGGGGGGCCAGCAGACAAATATCTCGCCTCTTATCCTCAAGCCCATATTTGTCAAAATTGGGGATGTATTTAGTCCCGTGCAGATTGTATTTAATTTCATGATAAGCTCGAACAAGTCTTTTGACCCTAGAAGCCTCCGCTTGACCCGAAACCAAACCAGCACGCGACTTGATGAACGCATCAATCCGCTTCAACTGTGACACGTCCTCCGTCTGAGAAAAGAAAAACATCCAGCCAATTCGTTTTCCATCAAAAATACAGCCAGTGATCCGAAGATTCAGTCGCCACAACCTGCTCCCCGCAAGTCCTGCCTGTTTGCACTTCGAGAACTCCGTCACCATTACGCCCAAATACTTACGCACTGACGAGGTTCGAACACGCAGGAGACCGGGCGAGAAGTGATAGCCTATGTAATCGATGCCTTGAGCACCTGGAACAATTACGCTCTTGCCGCCAGTCCCGACAGGATGACAACTGATCTTGCGTTTTTTTTGTAATATTTCGGTCGCGCGTCTGGCTATTTCTTCAGCTTCCGAGGGCTTGCACACGAACAGCACATCATCAACATAACGAAAGTAGCGACCGCTGCATAGGGAACTCAATTCCTCATCCATATCAGCCAAATATATTGACGCCAAAGCGCTTGATATACTCAAGCCTTGCGGGATGCCAACTTGGTTAAGCGAGCCCTCACTTTTCTTCACGCCTGTTGGCGTTCTAATTGCATCCTTAACCAAATGAAGAATAGGGCGATACCTAATGCGCCTCCTAAGTAGCCGCATTAGTATGTCGTGGTCGATTGACGGGAAGAACTCTTGAATATCAAGTCGAACGTAATAAAATTCACCGAATTCACCCCTTATAATGCCCAAAGCATCCCTCACTATTGAGTGGGGGGTTGCGGGAATGGCAGAAGGGAATAATGAGACCAGTATCTTCGATAGCGCCTTGAGTGTTACCTTGTCTCGAACGGTCGGCTTAGACAACTGTCTCGGCCTTTTCCCTGCACCTTTGGAAACCAATTTTTCACTGTAGGCGGTGAATTTGTATGTGCAATTCAGCGCCTTCCGTTCGATGAGGGAAAGCTCGTCCTTTATGCGCCCTCTGAATGCTTCCACTGATTGGCCATCGCGCCCGATGGCCCCCTTCAGCGCAACAGACTTATCAAATATGTCTTGAAGTTCCTTTGGGTTAAACAGCGCGCAAAAAGTTTCCTTTGACCCCATCTGCAGCACTCACCAAGCGAGAACGGCGGCAGGCAGAAAAACCAAGGCAGGAAGAACCAAATATACCAGCACCTCCACGAAAATATACAATATCCAAGAACCAAGAGTTCCCCACGTCCATGTGATTGATCTGCCTCGTGGGTCGCATAGTTCCTGATTTCGCCACAGAGTTCTCGATATGATTAGAGATGTGTAATCAATGTCCGAGTGGTTCGGGTATGATGCCAGTATCGCATTATACTCTGAGGTTTTTTCTTGCAGGTCTTGCTTGCTGGCATTCAGCCTTTCAAGTTGAAGGTAGCATTCCCTGAACGTAGCCGCTCGCTCGCCAAATTTCGCTCCGGCAATCAGCGTAGATATTACAAGAGTCATAATTGAAAGTATCAAAGTATATTCGTCCACAGGGAAGGCACCCAGTCGATCGCGGAATGTGGTCAGGCCAATTATTCCAACTGAAACCGACGACAACTCGATTGTAGCCCAAATTTCGTAGCGTCGATTCCTCCTCTCCGCGTTCATTCTGCAATGAGAGGTTAACCAAATCTTATCTGCAAGGGATTTATCCGGGGTCGGCGAGTTTATGCCGGAAACGTTCGTCACCTTTAATCTCCAATAGCTCTGTGCGTGCGGGGCATAGAAATCAGATAATCTACCCCTCATACGAGAGTAGGTTGGCCTTTCCGAAACGGATCAGCTAACCTATAGGCATGCCAGCTAGGCTGAGCGCCTATCCTTCACAAGTAAAGCCCGCATGGACCGACTGCAGAGTCTCCCCGCACGCTGGAGTTGTTTGCTTCATCGTTCATGAACTGTCCATAGCCACAAAGCGACGCGTCTTCAAATATGGAACATTCGTTGCTTCTCGCACACAGCGCGTCCTACAATCCTCCTCGCATTCGGTCGTCCGCTCAACCATACCCCAACGGTCACCCCGAAGCCGCCCAACTGGGGTATCCATAGAGGTTGACACGCATCAACGGACATGCGAATTAACGGACATCACCTTAACGGACATCCGGAGGAACATGAGCCGCACCGTTCTTTACGCCCGCGTGTCCACTGCGGATCAGACGCTCTCTCACCAGCGCACCCAAGCCGAGATGGCAGGCTTCGTGATCGACGAAGTGGTTGCCGACCACGGTGTGTCCGGCGTCAGCACTCGATTGCGCGAGCGAGCCGAGGGGCGTCGATTGTTCGATCTCCTTCGGAAGGGCGACGTGCTGGTCGTGCGCTGGCTCGACCGGCTTGGCCGCAACTACACCGATGTCACCGAAGTCGTGCGGCATTTCATGCAGCAGGGGGTCATCGTCCGGACGGTCATCAACAACATGACCTTCGACGGCTCTACCTCTGATCCGGTGCAGCAGGCGGTGCGGGACTCGATGATCGCGTTTATGGCTGCCACGGCCCAAGCCCAAGCAGAGGCGCTGCGAGAGGCGCAGCGCGCTGGTATCGAGGCGGCGAAGGCTAATGGCAACCGCTACCGTGGCAAGAAGCCGACCTTCGATCGCAGCAAGCTGATCGTCGTGCGAGACATGCTCGACAACGGCGCGGGAGCGTCCGAGATCAGCAAGGCGACCGGAATTTCGCGGCAAGCCATCCTGCGGATAAGAGAGAACCCGGCGCAGGCCGAGGCCGCTCTAGCACGGTGGGGGATGTGAGGCGAAAGTTGCGCATCTGCATCCCTTCGGGTGTCAGTTCTGGCCTACAACATCACGGTTCGTGGCCAGCAATCAGAACGGGGAGCCGCGCCGGGATGTCCCTCATCAATACCAGCGCGCACTCCAGAGTTTCGCCTGTTTGGGTAATCTGTAGTTGACCGGCGGGCACGGCTTGATCCCACGAGAAGTTCTCCGTCAAAAAGTCCAGAACCTCGCGCTTGTAGTCGGTGTCCGGGTTCTGAAGATGGTCGCCCTTGGTTTCCAACATCACGATGCGCCCATTACCGCCCGCGCAACCCGTTGCAAAGATGAAGTCGGGATAGATGCGCCCGCGCTGCCAACCTTGGATGCCATAGTTGGTCTTGGCGACGTTGCGATGCCACCATTTCACAGCGGCCTCCCCGTCGAGATGGACGGCAACCCCTTGTTCCTCGGTGTTCAGTTCGTTGCGGAACACTGGCGAGAACAGGCTGCGTTTCAGAGGCCCGCCATCGCCCCCTGTCATGTGCGGGGAAAGGTCCGGCTCAAAGGTCGTTATTGTCTCGGGCATCACCCAGTTGTTGCCATCCAGTCGTAGCCGGAACTGAATACGGCCCGCTTTGACCCCTGCCTTGAACAGCGCCTCTGCCCGTGTCGTGCGTTCCTTATCGAGCGCAAGCCGCAGGGCATCCACGATGACGCCCGACGCGGCCCCAAGCTTCTTGTCGTCAAAGCCGCGCGCCTTCAGCACGTCCACCAAGCGACCGAGTATCGACCGCGCCACAAACGGGTTTGGAACAAGGTCGGAGATGACGCGCACAGCATAGGATGGATCGTAGCGCAGCGTCTCTGATGCGGCGGCGATTTCCTCCTGACGGAAGTAATCGGACCCCCCATCCGTCAGGCTGATCCGCTGCAACTGCGCTGCGGCCAGCAACGGGTTTTCTGGGATGGCCTGTGCCACTGCGCTTGGGTCGTAATCGCGCCAGTCAATGGCCGACAGGATGTCGGTTTCGTAGTCCAGGTCGCGCAACGCTCCGCCATCGTCGCAAAGGACCTTGGGCAGATAGACTTTCAGACTTTTGAACTCTGCCCGCCGTTCAACGCGGCGCTGCGTTCCGGGTGCTGTAGCCCCCGTGCCCGCTGGCACTTCGATGACCAGATCGGCCAAGCCGTCCTTTTCGAGCCCTGCCTTGATGGCCTCCACGACCTCGCGCGTTCCGGCATGGTGCGTGATGACATAGCATTCGTCCAGCGCGGACACCTTGGTTTTCAGCGCATAGGGCTGGCGCAGGATGCGGCCCACAAGCTGCGTCATGGCGGACAGGTTCGATGCTGCGGCCAGCGAACACAGCACATAGGCAAAGGGGCAATCCCAGCCCTCTTGCAGCGCCGCCTTGGTGACGATCACCCGCACTCGGTTCGCTGGCGAAAGCAGGTCTTGGTTCTCGGGCTGGCTCAGGTCGTTTTGTTCGGCGGTCTTAATGGCAATCTGCGCCTCGTCCAGCCCCGCTTGCAGCAGCCATTCCTTCACGTCTTCGGCGTGGATATGCACCCCGTCGCGCTGATCCTTTCCCGTCCGCTCCACCTGCACCAGCATGATGGGGCGGATATAGGCCAACTCGCCCCTGTCGGCCCGGTAGGCGTCTGCCGCCGCCTGCAAGGTGTTCAGCCGGTCCAGCGCCGCCGTCAGCGTGCCCCGCCAATCCGTGCCCTGCCGGGGTTCAAGGTTCAGCGGCATCTTGATCATGTCTTCGGCGTGCAACTCGCGCCCCGTCACCTCCACCAACAGGTTGGCATAGCGCGCCCCGCCGCCCTTGGCGGTCACATCCTTGGGCGTGGCGGTCAGTTCCAGCACAAAGAGCGGGTTGAAGTCGTAAAGCGTCTTGTTGGCGAGGTCTGAAGTAGCCTTCTGCCCCTCATCCATCACCACCACCGGGCGGATTTTCCGCAGTGCGTTGCCCAGACTGTCCTTCACCATCGGGAACATGCCCTGATAGCCGTCCAGATTGGGCACTGCTTTCAACTCTGCCGCATGGGCCGCCTGATCCCCCTCGGGCGGGAAGAACCCGTGCACATCGCCCCGGTCGCGGAACATCCGCAAGGTTTCCTGCGTCTGCCGGTTCGCCGCCTGCAACATCAGCACCATGACGCACAGATGCGTTTCCACATCCCGCGCGTCCAGCCGGTCACCCTTCTCCATCACCTTCACCCGGCCCGCCGCCGCGCGGTCCAGCGCCTGACGATAGGGGTGCTGCCGGTCTTTCAGGCGCTTGAGCGTCTGGGTGTAAATCGCCTCGTTCGGCACCACCCACAGCACGAAGCCCTCGTTCTTGCCCAGATACCGCCCCATGATGCGGGAAACGGCATTCACGGCCAGCCATGTCTTGCCGCCGCCTGTGGGCACCTTGAAGGTGACATTGGGCACCGCCCGTCCGATACCGTCGACACGCGGCGAGAAGGGAACAACCGTGCCGTCCTTGAACTTTCGCACCGGCAGCGGCTTCACCGCGTTCAGGTTCTCCCAAGCCTTTGCGCAGAAATCCAAGGGCGGGATGGCCAAGTTCGGGTTGGCCGCGCGCACAGCGTCGATCTGGTCGGCCTGCACCTTCTGCGCCTTCAACTCGTCCAGATAGTCGTCCAGCGTGCGCAGAACCCGTTCCTGATAGTCAAGCGTCCGCATCAGCCCCGCTCCACCCGGTAAAGGGCAAAGGGCAAGGGCGCGAACTCTACCCCCAAGCCCTCACTGTCCAGCATCCGTTGGCTGACATGGCGGGCGGGCGCGAAGACAAGGTGCTTCTTGTCGGGACGCAGTTCGTGAATGCCGCGCGCGAAGGAAAGGGTCAGCGCGGCGTCGGCTGACTTGAGCCATTCCAGATCAGGCTTGTAGATGAGCCAGAGGATGTAGGCGCTGGCCTCGCCAAGGTAGAAATCGACTGCGTTCAGCACGGCGGGGTCTGCCACTTCGGCAGTGGCCATGTGGTAAAGCACGGGGCCAAGCGCCTCGAAGGTGGGCAGGTCTTCGCCTGTCAGGATGCGGTCAAGCTCGACCGGGTCGCCCAGCGTGCAATAGGTGAATGTGCCACCCAGTCCCTCGGCCTGTTCGCTCACGGCCTTTTCGCCCGTCACCACAAGCTCCCCGTCCTTCACCTCCTTCTTGATCCGATCGTATTCGTGCCCGTGCAGGTTTTCGATGGCCTGCACCTTGTGGACCAGATCGGCGGCCTTCTCGATGGAGCGCCAGTTCAGCCTTTCGCGGGCAAGTTCGGTTTTCTGAGTGCCGGTGAAAGCATAGCCATTGATCACGCGCCGCACCCGTTCGGCGGTCAGACGGTCGGCATAGTCTTCCATTTCACAGAGGATGAAACGGCGGCTACCGCCGTCGCGCTTGTTGGCTTCAAGGACGGCATGGGCGGTCGTGCCGGAACCCGCGAAGGAATCGAGAACAAGCGCATCGTCGTCGCCAATCAATTCGAGTATGCGAGAAATTAAACGCTTCGGCTTTGGCGTGTCGAAGGGGGACGCACCATCGAAGATGTCCTTCATTTCCAGTGTTGCTTCTTTATTGTGACCAGCGAAATCATGGCTCCACCATGTTACAGGCGTGAGGCCGTCTTGTGCTTCTGTCAGGAACCGCTTCAACATCGGCCTGCCTTTCCCCGTCACACCAAAGCTGATGCGCCCCTCCGCAAGCCATTTGTCGTATTGCGCGCGGTTCATCCGCCAATAGCGGTTCGGTGGAGGATCAAACGTAGCTCCATCGGGACCGGTTATTGTGAAAATGCCTGCTTGATATTGCTTACTGGCGGACAGGTCTTGAGCGCGCCAAGGGCCGCGCGGGTCATTGTCGGGGTTTTTGTAATCAGCAGCCTGTGCTTCAGTTCTGCCGATTTTCCCCAAAGCGAATTCAGACGGGTTCTTAGCATAGACAAGAACGTGGTCGTGCATGTCGGAAAGATGAAGCGCAGTCACGTTTGCAACATACCGCTTCTGCCACACCATATTTGCGACAAAAGCATCTTCCCCAAATATCTCATCCAGCAGGATTTTCGCGCGATGCGCCTCGTTGTCGTCAAGCGTAATCCAGATACTTCCCCATTCTGCCAGCAACTCATGTAGCAGACGCAGTCGGGGCCACATCATCGCGCACCATTTGTCGTGGCGCAGCCCGTCTTCGATGCCGATGGGGTTGGAGTTCAGCCACTCCTTGATCATCGGGGCATTCACGTTGTCGTTGTAGGCCCAGCCTTCGTTCCCGGTGTTATAGGGCGGGTCGATAAAGATGCAGTCAACTTTGCCCGCATACATCGGCATCAACGCCTTGAGCGCGTGCAGATTGTCGCCCTGGATGATCAGGTTGCCGTCGAGCCGAGCCTCGCCGATCCCCTTCTCCGCCTGCACGACCAAGGGCCGGAACGGCACCGCAAGGTGATGGTTCCAAACAAATTCCTTGCCCTTGAACACAAGCTCCGTCATCGCAATACCCCCGCCAACTGCTACGCCCTTTAGACCAGACCATACGGTCCACCGGCAAGGTGCAAATCGTCCCGACGACAGTCTTGGCGCAACGAGATCGGCGGCCGTTATCGCCCTGCAATTCCCTTGGCCCGCCTCATTCACGGCTGTCCTGCTCTTGGTGGTGGTGTATAAGAGGCACCGAGGATCGGCCCCCGATCTGTGCATCAAACCGCGCCAGCACAGGTGACACCATGCCCCCGCCGATCACCCTTTTCGTCTCCCGCCGTCTCCCAGAGCGATTACGCATCAAGGGAGACGACTATGACCAAAAATCCCCCCACCAACCGGCGCGCTGACCTCGGCCGCAGCCCGGATGTGCCGCGCGGCTGGGCGCTGCCCATGCTCATGGACATCGAAAACACGGCAGATCGCCGCTTGATCGGCCCTCTGGCTGTTGCGAGCGCGGAGCGCCGCTCCGCTGTTTTCGCGGCGCTGGCCAAACTGCAAGACCGAGATCAGGCCGAAACCCCGGCCACCATCCGAAGCCTCGCGCCCGAGGTGCTTGTCGAGTGGCTGCTCACGGCGACCCCGCGCGAGATCGTGGAAACCTGCCACGGCGCAATCCCGGCGCTGGCCGCCACGGTCGCCAAGACCGGCAGCAGCCCACTTGATGCCCCCGCTGATTATGGCCGCATCGTCTCCATCTTGACCGGCACGACCCGGCGGGCGCGGCGGCAGGCGACATGCCTGCGCCAATCGCGCCGGATCACGTCGGATTACCTGCGCAGCCTCGATCTGCTGCGCGACGCCTATCTGCGCCCCAGCGTCGTCGCGGCAATTGGCGGGGCCGCGATGGCCCGTCAGGTCGAGCAGGCGTCGGAGGTCCTGACGCGCGCCTGTCTGGGCCTGCCCGACCATGTGCTCGCCCAATCGCTGGAGCAGCGGGGCGCGGATGACCTGCGCGCCTGGGTGACGCGGATGCTGCTGCGCTACGGCTACGCGCTCTGCGATCTGGAGGATGACGCCGACCTGTCCTTCTTGCGCACCGGCGACGATTTCCGCGCCTGCGGCCAGCGGTATCGCAACTGCCTCGACGATGAGCGTGCGGGCAAGATCACCAATGCCGCGCTCGGGGTGACCGCTTACGCCGAGTGGCGCGCCGCCCCGGTGGTGGTCGAACTGGTCCGCCTGCACGACGGCGCGGAGACGTTCTGGGTCTGCGACGGGATTTATGGCGTGGCCAACGAGCCCGCGCCCGTCACCGTGCAGCGCGCGATCCGGGCGCATCTGCGGCAGCGGGGTATCCGGTCTCTCGCGCTCGCTCATCGGGACTGCGTGGAGCCGGTGGCGGTGCAGCGTCTCGCTGACATTGATCCGGTCGGCTTCCTGTGGTTCCGCCAAGAGTAAGGCGCGGGAAGCCGGGTCCGTGGATAACGCGAAAAGGATGGAGCACCAGAGGTAAGGCGACGTCGGAACTGGGCCATGGCGGGGCATGGGTCGCTCCCGCGACGGCTCGGAGAGCACGCCTTGCCTCACCTTTCACGGCAACGGCGTTCGTCGTCCTTTTGTTTGGAAAGAAACCCCCTCGTAAGCGGCAACCTTATTATATATATCGGGCCACCCCTTATCAGGGGGTTTTCTCCTGCCATAACGCAAACACCCGTTGCCTTGAAGGGTTAGGAATGGGGCGCGCAGGACACAGATTGCTCATCGAGTATCCAGACCTATGATAAATCTCTGCAGGCCAGCGCCAACTGGCGCGGCAGCGGTCCCTTGGTCCGCGACGATTCCGCGTTTCTCTTCCGCCCCGAATCTCCCCCGCCAAGGTCCAGCCTTCGGCGGGGTTGCCGTTTCCGCGAATATCGACGCCGCGACGGGCGCGCTGGTATAAGTAGGAGCAGGAGCAATTTCGCTCCCGGCCTGTCGGCGCAGGCTGCCTTGAAGAGATTGATATGACGAACCTGATTCAGCGATGGCTCGACGCCATCGAAAACCCCATGGCGCGGGCGGACCTCGCGCGCAGCAAGAAAGCCCAGAAGCAACTGGAAAAGGCCCTTGCGGCTCCCCGCACGGAGTTCATCGAGCGGGTGCTCCTCCCCAACCTGCCTGAGATCGTGATCCAGCCGAGCGCAGAGACGTCGCGCGACCATGCGATCTCGCGTGCCCTTCAGGAGCGGGCCGCCCGTGGCGACGACATCGACCCGGGGCTCTACGCCTACTTCACCAACCCGCTCGTCCCGGTTGGCCGTGACGACGACACCTACAGGTCGCCCTCGGCGCGGGTGGCGCTGGGGAAGCACCACGTCTTCACCTTCGAGTATGACGATCCGGTCAACATCCCGCCGTCCGTCCAGTTCGGCTGGTGCCGTTCGCCCGGCAACGATGCCGCGCAAAGCCTCATGGGGAAGCTGCACGCCGACCTCGGTCACCGCTTTGCCGACTACCTCGGCCTGACGGTGGCGTGGTCCGGCAACAAGTCGCTGCACATCCACCTCGTGTTCAAGACTGACCTCATCCCCGCGCTGCCCGACGACGCTAACCTGCAGGAGGGGTTCAAGGCGCACTGGCGACGGCTCCGCGCCATCGTGGCCGAGCATACCGGGCACGACCGGCCGGACGCGGCGTGCGCCGGACCCTCGCAGTTCCGCCGTCTGCCCTGGGGCACGCACCGCAACGGCAACCCGCAGGTCGTGATCTGGGAAGCCTACCGCAAGCGGGCGGCGAAGAAAGTCTCGGCCAGCCTGTTCCAGCCGGACCTGTTCCTCGCGCCGCCGCCCGTGGCCCGCAGCGCAAGGACGCGCAAGGACAGCGGCACCGGCGGCTTCAGCCAAGCGGAACTGGACCACATCGCGCTTCGCTTGCGCGAGCACTTCCCGGGCTGGCCCCGCTTCGAGCGGCTGGAGGCGGACGGCACCGGCTACCGCGCGCTGTTCTCCAACTCCGACCGCGATGACACGCCGTCGTCCTACATGCGGGAAAGCCACCGCTTCGTCGCCCTCGTGGGCACGGACAGCGACACCATCGACGACGCGCCGGTGCTGCCCGCGCGGTTGGGGCGCATGATGGACATCTGGGTGGCGGAACTGACGACCACCGCCGCCGCCTGCTCGGCCACCACCCACGACGAGGCGCGCCAGATGCTCGCCGACGTCATCGGCGACCTTGCGGCGGCGGACCTGCCGCGCGTGCTGGTGCAAGCACCGGAGGGCGCGAGCAAGACCACCTCGGTCATGGCGCACCATCACGCCTTCGCGGGCGGCCAGCCGTCGATGTACGCATTTGCCACCTACGACTTGGCAAAGGAGAAGGTCAACAAGTTCAACCAGATGCACAAGGGGAGCGGATACCGCGCGGTCTGGATCGAGTCGTGGTCGAGGCTTTATGCGCTCTGCGCGGACCAGCGCGGCGTGCCGGTTCTGTCGTCGGCGGATGCCGCCCAGGGCGGGTTCCCGAGCCTGTTCGAGATGGTGCGGGTCCGCCAGCCCGACGTCCTGGAAGTGATGGGCGGCTACTGCCAGGAGGTCCTGGACGGCGTGGGCTCGAACGTTCCCGTCTTCTTTGCCGTCCACGACACCGCCCATCTCTGGCAGCAGCATTCGCCGACGCGGCTGATCTGGTCGCCCGCCTTCTGGCAGAACGGGATGAACCTGCGCAACGCCGCCGCGCTGGCCGAGACGAAACTGTCACTGCTGGTCCACGACGAGGCGTCGGTCGACACCTTCCTTTCGATCATCCCGGCGACGCTCTTCCGGTTCGCGGAGCGCATCAAGGCCAGGGCACGGAAGCCGGACGAGATGTTCAACGCCTACCTCGCCGCGCTCATGACGTGGCGCGGCGCGAACAAGCCCTCGTTCGACGAGGTCCGCCGCATCGCGTGGCATCTCTCCGACTACGAGCCTGTGACTGTCAGTGGGCGCGGCTCCTACTCGGACCTCTGCCGCGAGATCAACCCGCACAGGCAGGACGGCTACCTTTCGCTCTATGCGCCGGATTCGCCAAACGCGGTGCGGGACTGGATGATCGCGCGGAACGGCTGGTATCGGCGGGAGGAGGAATTCGTCGCCGACCGCATCGTGATCCTGACCACCGAGGAACTGCCGACCGCCTGCTGCCCCGACGACTTCGGGGTGGCGCGGTTCACGATGCCTTTCGTGCCGAAGCACGCCTTCAAGCTGATCCAGCATCGCAGCCTGAACCGGGACCGCCTGCAAGAAGCGTTGAACGATGCCGACGAGCGGATCATGCGGCAGCGCGCGTCCGGCTATCGCACGATCACGAACTGCATCGAGGGCGTCACGACGCACATGGCGGCGCGCGGGAGCGACGCGTTCATCGGGACGAGCCTCCTCCAGACCGCGATGTTCTCGGCCCCCTACCGCCACGAGCAACTCTGCGCGCTGAACGACTACCTCGGCCGCGACGACTGCGTGATCCTCGACCACATCGACACGATCAACCAGACCTGTGGGCGCAACCTCGGCTTCCGATGGGACGGAAAGGCCGAGCACTACCTGCTGATCAACCGGCACCTGTGGAGCCTGATCCAGTCGTCGCCCGCCCGCGTCCACCTGCGCTACGCGATCGACCTCAGCATGGACGCCGAAGAGCGCCGAAGCATGAGGCGGTCGGCGAGGAAACGGCGTGCCGCGACGCACTGGAAATACGATGGGGCAGGCTACGATGGCAGCGGGTTCGACTACCCGCTCGTTCAGGACGCCGCCTGATGTCCTGCAGAGATCAACGAAGACCGTCCCTACCCGTGTGACGGTTGGGAGGGGCGGGTCACCGTGCTCGCTCGGGACACGCCTCACGTTGCGCGGAAACGGGCCGACGTTAAGCCGCGACTCGCCACAAAAACGCAGCACCCCACTGTTATGCTTTTTGTTCGGCGAGCAAGGCGCGCTCGGGTCCTTCCGATCCTGCCAGATCAGGGGATTCGCCGCTAACATCAACCCAACCGGCGGAATCACCACGATTCCGTGACACCTGCTCCCTGTTGGAGCGCTCGTCGTCCTGCGGCCCGAGACCGACGCGATCCTCGCGCCAATCCGTGCCCTCGGCATCGGCGTGCGCGCGGGCATCCACGGCAAAATCGGCACAACGAAACCGACCTTCGTCCCCGCTGAGATGGTCTGCAGGATCAGGGGCTCGATATAAGCCCTGAACGACCTGAAGAGGTTGGCCGCCCGCTTAGTATGACGATGCGCAGCACCGGCGTCTCAATGCCGATGCGCGAGGCGTCCGTGACCACGAACTGCGTCATCCGCCCCAGAAGCAGGCGGCGGCAAAGCGCACATCAGCGAAAATTTAGCATTGAATACAATGAGTTACAAAAGTTTCCACTTGACTCGCGGACGAGGACGTGCGAAACGAGTCGCACTGGAGCAGCGGAACGAGCGTAGGACGCCGCATGAGGAACGGCATGCCGATATCGCATCCATGAACTATTGAAGGTCTTGCTGTAGCGGGGCACTTCGCCCGCGCAGCCTGCTCCACGCCGGAACGGCTGGATCGGCTGCTCTCTATTTTCATCCATTTCGGAGCCTGTCTCCGCTCAAGAACCCCACGCGGGGTTAATCGACCGGCGCTGTCTGATGACGGCTCGGTCTCAACGGCTCGGCGTCATCGCCGAGCTTCGGATGAAGATTGCAAATAGGAGCAAACATGAAACAAACGAACGCGGTCATCCGCGCGCCCCGTGAGGGCTTTCAGTCGATGAAGCGGGGCGGGTGCCAGCATGACGACTGACGAAAAGTTCGATCACATCCGACATGCCCTCGCCGGGATCGGAGTTGAGTTCATTGAACTCGACGACGACACGACCAAAATCTGCGATGCGGCCATCGCCGAAGACTTTGCGAAATGGGCGGCTGTCATCTCGGTTTGGGCCGACCTGATTGAAGAGGCGCGGTAATGGGGTTGGATATGCGCGCCATTGCTGTCGCCCGCAATCGCCCCAATGTCGTGACCGAGACACTCGCGGTCTGGCGCAAGCACCCCGACCTGCATGGCTGGGTGGAGGATCGCGCCCGCCGCTACGGCGTGATCGGCAATATTAACCGCGCCTTCGCACCGCTCGGCCTCCAGGACTTGGACGCGATGGAACGAGATATCCGCGCGAAGCGTCTGCCCAAGACGGAGGGCCTCTTCTTTGGGTCCTCGTCGAAAGGACGTGCACAGCGAAACGAAGACCTTGCGTTTGTCGAGCGGGCGCGCGCTGCCATCGCGCGCGGCGACATGGTGCTCTATTGGGCTTGGTGGTGAGAGCGATCTTCAGTGGCTGCAGCCGCCCGCTCTTCGGCGGGTCATGCTCCACACGGCTCTCCATCGCCCACGCACTGGGCTCCCATCACCGCCCGCACGTGTAATCACGGCTCGCCCCCGCTCGGGGCGAGCCACAAAGCCCCCCTGTTGCCCATCGTCGAGAGGTAGCAGGCGGGATTCGATGCGCGGAAGGCTACCTGCTGCGCGCCCATCACGTAGAAGATGTCTTGAACCGGGCAAATGACAGACGACGACCTGAAAAAGGCGCTGGTGACGGTCGCCAAGCTAGCAACCAAGGACCGCCGTTACCTGCCGCTCTACGCGTTGCTGGAAGCCGAACACGAGCGCCGCAAGGCGAACGACGACCTGCTGTCCAGAGCCCGCAGGCTGGCGGCGACGCATCGCCGTGGCCCGCCCGGTGTCGTGTCGTTCTGGTTGGTGGCGGCCTAGATCGCCACCAACCGCAAGGCATCCTGCAACTCGACAAGATGGACCTGTCCGTAATCGGGCCGGTCGCGCTCCTCGACATCGGCGTTGCGAGCATGTCCGAAGATCATGCGCCGCACCCGCCCGTCGGCACCTGCGCGCCGGAGCACACCCTCCAGCCTGTGCCGAAGGCAGTAGAGGGTGTGGTTTTCGGTTTCCATCAGCCCCGCCTCCCGCAAATACTTGTTGACCGTCGCCGACAGGGTGGCGGCCTTGTCGTCATAACGCGGAAAGCCGTTCGGGAAACGCTGCATCGCCTCCAGACTGACCCCGACCAAAGGGATTTGCCGCACAGAATTGCGCGTCTTGGTGCGACGGTGCGCGGCACTGATGCAGATGTGAGGGATGTTGTCGGTCAGCTTGATGTCCTCGGGGCGCAGAGCGCAGAGTTCGCTCGGGCGGGCTCCGGTGTTGATCATGGCGAGCAGGATTCCCCGGGCCTCGTCGTTGAGCCCGTCCAACGCCTTGGGGGCAAGCAACTTCTGCTTGATCCAATCGGTGGAGAACTCGGGGCGGGTCTCGGCTTCGGACTTGGGGAACTTGATCGACTTGCCCACGAAAGGTGAGGGAAACGGAAGGGCCAGCGTATCGATCACGGCCTCGATGACGGACTTGAGGTGCGTGAGGTCCTTGTTTGCGGAGTCGGTCTGCAGGTCTTCCTCTTGTATCTTCGTCAGCCACCACGACCGAAACTCGATCAGATTCGTGCGGGTCAGGTCGGCCAGCGGGATATCCCCCACGACCGCGATGAGGTTCCGAAACGCCTTGTCGCGGGGATTGCGATACTTGCGCAACTGGTCCGGGGTCATCTTGAGCGTCTTGATCGGCTCGACCGACTTGCGAAACTCGGCCAGCGTCTCGCTCAGCGTCATCTTCGGTGGCTCGGTCACACCAAGCAGGGCGTCCGCGACGACCTTGTTCGGCTCTCCCATGCGCTGTGGGATGCGATTGATGCGCTCGACTTGGTCCTCCACCGGCATCGCCATGATCTTCTTGAGCGACTGGTAGCGATAGCCGTGCTGCGCGCAGATATTCAATGCCGCGTCATATCGTGCGCGGGCGTCGGTCGTATCGCCCCGCAACCGTGCTTCCCATGCCATCAACAAGGCATCCCAAGCCGCTTTGGCTTTGGCCTCGGCCTCGATCCGGCTGTCCGTCCGCAAGCTCAACGACACTTGCCGCCCCTGTTCGGAAACCCCCGCATAGCGCTTCGGAACCCGCCGAATAAGGTGCCACACGCTTCCCCGCATCACCAGCATCACTAACCCCGTCATGCGAAATGTCACGCACAATGTCATGCAGAAATGGCGGGATAAGGTCAAGGGTGGCATATATGCCCTTTTATTTCAACAACTTAAGGGGATTTTGGTGGCGGAAGCGGTGGGATTCGAACCCACGGAGGGGTCTCCCCCTCGCTGGTTTTCAAGACCAGAGCCTTAAACCACTCGGCCACACTTCCGTCGCCCCTGCCCTAACCGCTCTCACGCGATTCTGAAAGCTTCCGGCAAACGAAATCCGCAACCGCCGCCCACGCGCGCTTTTCTTGCCGCGCCGAACCCGCTACAGTCGGCGCGAAACGCCGGGGCGGCGGCGGCTGACCCCGGTTCGGAACGGTCCCGCCAAGGGGCTGCGGCAACAACGGCCGGGGCCGGACGACGGGCCGGGACGGCCCGCGGCCCGGTCTGGCGGAACGAACGGCAGGGGCAGACGGGCATGACAGGATCGATGCGGTGGGTCTTCGCGCTGGGAGCGGCGCTGACAATGGCGGGATGCCAGTTGACGGGGGACGGCGCAGACCCCGCCGACGCCCCGAAAGAGGGCGCGACACCCGCCGCCACCTCCGCCCGCATCGTCGAGCGCGATGTCGAAGCCCCCGAAGTCTTCTCGGCCAATGACACCGGGCTTTGGGACGGGCGCCCCTCGCTTGGCGGCGTCTGGGTCGCGCATCCGACGGTGAAAGACCCCGAACGGGTGATCATCCGCAACCCGGCCAATGGCAAATTCGTCATCGGCGCGCTGTTCCGCCGCGAGCGCGAAAATCCGGGGCCGAAGCTGCAGGTCTCCTCGGATGCCGCAGCCGCGCTCGACATGCTGGCGGGGGCGCCGACGAAGCTTTCGGTCGTGGCGCTGCGCCGCGAGGAACAGGCCGATCCGGCCGCCGCCACCGCCCCGGTCAAGGACGCCCTGCCCCCGGCCGAGAACATCGCGGCCACGCCGCTGGCCAGCGCGCCGCCCCGGCCGGGCGCGAAACCCGCCGCCGCGCCGCCCAAGGGCGCGGGAAAACCGGGCGCAGGAAAACCGGGCGCCGAGATCGCCGCCGCCGCCGGGGCGGCCATCGCCGCCGCCGAAGCCGCGCCGCAAAAACCCGCCGCGACCCCGGCCAAGCCTGCCGCGGCGGGCAAGGGCCTGGTGCAGATCGGCATCTTCTCGCAGGAGGCGAATGCCAAGCGCGCCGCCGACCAGCTGAAGAAATCCGGCATCGCCAGCACGATCCGCACCGAAACCGCCAAGGGCAAGACCTTCTGGCGCGTCGTCGCGGGCCCGGCCGGATCGGCCGCCGACAGGACCGCGCTGCTGACCAAGATCAAGGGCCTCGGCTTCCCCGACGCCTATGCCGTCTCCAGATAAGGACGCCACCGCCATGTCGCCCCTTCGACTGCTTGCCCTTGCCGCGCTTGCGGCGCTGACCGCCCTGCCTGCCGCCGCCTTCGACACCCGCGCCCGCACCGCCTGGGTCTATGATCTGACGACGCAGACCGTGCTTTTGGAAAAGGATGCCGATGTCGCGGTGCCGCCCGCCTCGATGTCGAAGCTGATGACGCTGAACATGCTGTTCGAGGCGCTGTCCGAAGGCCGGGTGACGCTGGACACCACCTTTGCCGTCTCGACCAAGGCCAAGCAGATGGGCGGCTCGACGATGTTCCTCAATGAGATGGACCGGCCGAGCGTGCGCGAGCTGATGCAGGGCGTGGTGATCAATTCGGGCAATGACGCCTGCGTGGTGGTGGCCGAGGGGCTGGCGGGCTCGGAAGGCGCCTTTGCCGCGGGCATGACCGAACGGGCGAAGATGCTGGGCATGACGCGCTCGACCTTTGCCAATGCCTCGGGCTGGCCGCATCCCGACCAGCGCATGTCGATGCATGATCTGGGCATTCTGGCGGTGCGGCTGATCACGCAATTCCCGCAATATTACCCGCTGTTTTCGGAAACGCAGTTCAACTACAAGAACCGCGCCCCGGCCAATGCGCACAACCGCAACCCGCTGTTGAAGATCCCGGCCGCCGACTGGCATGCCGACGGGCTGAAGACCGGCCATACCGAGGAGGCGGGCTACGGCCTTGTCGGCTCGGCGGTGATGGGGGATCGGCGCATCGTCTTCGTGATCTCGGGTCTGGCGTCGGAGGCCGACCGCGCGTCGGAGGCCGAGGCGGTGGCGAACTGGGCGTTTCGGCAATTCGTGATGAAGACGGTGGCGCAAAAGGGCACCCGGCTGGCCGAGGCGCCGGTCTGGCTGGGCACCGAGGCCAGCGTCGGGCTGGTGCCTGCGAGTGATGTCGCCATGCTGATCCCGGCGGGCGCGGCCGAGGGGGTGAAGGCCGAGGCGGTCTTTGACGGCCCGGTCACCGCGCCGGTGACGGCGGGCACCGAGCTGGGGCGGCTGGAAATCACCGTGCCGGGGCTGGGGCTGCGCCCCGTGCCGCTGGTGGCGGAAACCGACGTGGCCGAGGGCGGCTTCCTGGTCCGCTTCACCGCCGCCGCGGGCCGGCTTCTGGCGCAGACCCGTCAGATGGTGGCCGGCTGAGCCGATGTTCATCACCTTCGAGGGCATCGACGGCTCGGGCAAATCCACCCAGGCGCGGCTTTTGGCCGAGGCTTTGGCGGGGCTTGGCCGCGATGTCATCCGCACCCGCGAGCCGGGCGGCAGCCCGGGGGCCGAGGAAATCCGGGCGCTGGTGCTGCAGGGCGATCCCGACCGCTGGTCGGCGAAGACCGAGATCCTGCTCTTCACCGCCGCCCGGCGCGACCATCTGGAACGCACGATCGCGCCCGCGCTGGCGGCGGGCCAGGTGGTGATCTGCGACCGCTTTGCCGACAGCACGCGGATGTATCAGGGGCTCTCGCGCGGGGATCTGCGCGGGCTTGTCGACGATCTGCACCGGCTGATGATCGGGCGGGAACCGGACCTGACCTTCCTGATCGACATCGACCCCGCGGTGGGCCTTGCCCGCGCCAAGGGGCGGCAGGGCCACGAGGAACGGTTCGAGGATATGGGGCTGGCGATGCAGGTCCGCATGCGCGCGGGCTTTCTGGCCCTGTCGCAGGAATTTTCCAGCCGTTTCAAGGTGATCGAGGGCGACCGCAGGCCTGATGCCGTCGCCGCCGAGGTGCTGGATGTGACCCTTGCCGCGCTTCGGGCCCGGGCATGAGCCGCGACGAGCTGCCCGATCCGACCCAGGTCGAAGGCGCCCCGCATCCGCGCCAGACCCTGCATCTTTACGGCCAGGAAAAGGCCGAGGCCGATTTCCTGACCGCCTTCACCTCGCACCGGCTGCACCATGCCTGGATGCTGACCGGCCCGCGCGGCGTGGGCAAGGCGACGCTGGCCTGGCGGCTGGCGCGGTTCCTGCTGAGCCAGCCGCTGGAAGACGGCGGCGGGCTTTTCGGCGCCCCCGAGCCGGTGCGCAATCTGGAGTCTGACCCCGAGCACCCGGTCTGCCGCCGGATCATGGCGGGGGCCGAGCCGCGGCTGTTCCATCTCAAGCGCGGCCCGAATGACAAGGAAACCGCGCTGTCGGAAGACATCCGCGTGGTCGAGGTGCGCAAGCTGACCTCGTTCCTGCATCTGTCCGCGGCCGATGGCGGACGGCGCGTGGTGATTGTCGATGCCGCCGACGAACTGGCCACGGCCGGGGCGAATGCGCTGCTGAAACTTCTGGAAGAGCCGCCGCCTCTGGTCACCTTCCTGCTGGTCACGCACCAGCCCGCGCGGCTTTTGCCCACCATCCGCTCGCGCTGCCGCGAATTGCGGCTTGCGGCGCTGGCCCCCGAGGATCTGGCGCAGGCGCTGCAGGGCGCGGGGGCCGAGACCGAGGACACGCTCGCCCTCTCGGCCCTTGCGGGCGGGTCGGTCGGCGAGGCGATCCGGCTGATCAATCTCGACGGGCTCGAGGCTTACCGGGCGCTGGTGGGCCTGATGACCGGCCTGCCGCGGATCGACCGGCAAAAGGCCTGGGCGCTGGCCGAGGGCATGACCGGGCGCGGCAACGAGGCGCGGTTCGATCTGATGCTCGGCCTGATGGATCTGTTTCTGGCCCGTCTGGCCCGCGCCGGTCTGACCGGGGCGCCGCAACCCGAGGCCGCCCCGGGCGAGGCCGCGCTGCTGACGCGCCTTTGCCCCGATGGCGCGGCGGCGCAGAAATGGGCCGGGCTGCATCAGGATCTGGGCGCGCGGGCGCGGCATGGCAAGGCGGTCAACCTTGACCCGGCGACGCTGGTCATGGATATGGTTCTTGCCATCAACGCCGCGCCCTAGGCGGCAGGAGAGTCCCTTGACCGCGCCGCTTCCGCTTCTTGTCGACAGCCATTGTCACCTTGATTTCCCCGACTTCGCCGAGGAACTGCCCGAGGTCGTCGCCCGCGCCCGCGCCGCCGGGGTGAGCCGGATGGTGACGATCTGCACCCGGCTGCGCAACGTGCCGCAGGTGCGCGCGATTTCCGAAAGCTACGAGGGCGTCTTCTGGGCCGCGGGCACCCATCCGATGAGCGCCGCCGAAGAACCCCTCGCCAGCATCGAGGAGCTGGTGACGCTGGCCGCGCATCCGAAGTTTGTCGGCATCGGCGAAACCGGGCTCGACTATCACTACACCGCCGAAAGCGCTAAAATCCAAAAGGTTTCGCTGCGGCTCCATATCGAGGCGGCGCAGGAAACCGGCCTGCCGCTGATCATCCATTCCCGCGCCGCCGATGACGACATGGCCGCGATCCTGACCGAGGGGATGAAACGAAAACCCTTCGGCTGCGTCATGCATTGCTTTTCCTCGGGGCCGGAGCTGGCACGGGTGACGCTCGAACTCGGCTGCTACCTGTCCATGTCCGGCGTCGCCACCTTCCCGAAATCGCAGGAAATTCGCGACATCTTCAAGACCGCGCCCTTGGACCGGATCCTTTTGGAAACCGATGCGCCCTATCTGGCCCCCCCGCCCTTCCGCGGACGGCGCAACGAGCCCGCCTATACCGCCCATACCGCGAAGATCGGCGCCGAGGTGTTCGGCCTGTCCCTGCCCGACTTCGCCGCCGCCACGACCGCGAATTTCGACCGTCTTTTCGCAAAGGCCCGCCATGGCTGACCGGCTGCGCTTCACCATCCTTGGCTGCGGCTCCTCGGGCGGCGTGCCGCGCATCGGCGGCCATTGGGGCGAATGCGATCCGGCGAACCCGAAAAACCGCCGCTCGCGCTGCTCGCTGCTGATCGAGCGGATCGGCGCGGCGGGCATCACCCGCGTTCTCATCGACACCTCCCCCGACCTGCGCGAGCAACTGCTGCGCGCCGAGGTTGCGACGCTGGATGCCGTGGCCTTCACCCATCCCCATGCCGATCACATGCACGGGCTGGATGATATCCGCCAGATCACCTTCAACATGCATGCGCGGCTGCCGGTCTGGGCCGACGAACCGACGACCGAGGCGCTGATCAACCGTTTCGGCTATGCCTTCGTGCAGCCCGCGGGCAGTGCCTATCCGCCGATCTGCGACCTGCAGGCGATCACGGGCCCCTTCACCGTGACCGGCGCGGGCGGGCCGGTGACGCTGGTCCCGTTCCGGGTCGAGCACGGCAACATCCCGGCGCTGGGGTTCCGCATCGGCGGTCTGGCCTATCTGCCCGATGTATCGGCCATTCCCGACGACGCCTGGGACTGCCTGCAGGATCTCGACATCTGGGTGCTGGATGCGCTGCGCCGCAAGCCCCACCCCAGCCATGCGCATCTGGCGCTGTCGCTCGACTGGATCGCCCGCGCCCGCCCGCGCGAGGCCGTGCTGACGAACATGCATATCGACCTCGACCATTCGGATCTGGAGCGCGAAACCCCCGCCCATGTCCGCGCCGCCTTTGACGGGATGGTGCTGGAACTTCCCTGCTGATGTCGGCGCTGATCGACGTCATCCTGCCGGTCTTTCTGGTGATCGGCTTTGGCTATCTGGTGGCGTGGAAAGGGCTTTTCAGCGCCCCCGCGGTCGAGGGGCTGATGCGTTTCGCGCAGAATTTCGCCGTGCCCGTGCTGCTGGCGCGCTCGATCGCGACGCTGGACCTGAGCGCCAGCTACGACCCCGGACCGATGCTGTCCTTCTACGCGGGCGCGCTGGCCTGTTTCGCCATCGGCGGCCTTGCGGCGCGGCTCTGGCTGAAACGCAGCGGCCCGGATGCGGTGGCGATCGGCTTTGCCTGCATGTTCTCGAACTCGCTGCTGCTCGGCGTGCCGATCACCGAACGCGCCTATGGCCCCGACGCGCTGGCGGGCAATTTCGCCATCATCTCGTTTCACTCGCCGTTTTTCTACACGGTGGGGATCGTGGCGATGGAATGGGTGCGCTCGCACGGCACCGGGGCGGGGCTCTCGCGCGTGGGGTGGAACGCGCTCGTTGGCATCCTGCGCACGCCGCTCGTCATCGGGATCCTCTGCGGCTTCGCGCTGCAGGCCGTTTCGGCGCTGACCGGCCAGCCGCTGCCCGGGCCGCTGATGGCGGCGATGGAGATGATCGCCAAGGCGGCGCTGCCCGCGGCGCTGTTCGGTCTGGGCGGAGTGCTCTTGCGCTACCGGCCCGAGGGCGACCTGCGCGCCATCGCCATGGTCACGGGCCTGTCGCTGATCGTGCATCCGGGCATCGCTTACGGGCTGGCGCATGGCGTCTTTGACGTGCCGACGGCCGGTCTGCGCTCGGCGGTGCTGACGGCGGCGATGGCGCCGGGGGTCAATGCCTATCTGTTTGCGAACCTTTACGGCACGGCGCAAAGGGTGGCGGCGTCGAGCGTGCTGATTGCCACCGCGCTCTCGATCCTGTCGATCTGGGTCTGGCTCGCGATCCTGCCGTAAGCAAGGGGGCGCTGCCCCCGTCCCTGCGGGACTCCCCCCGGGATATTTGTGGCAAGATGAAGGGCAGCGCAGCCCTGCCTTTCAGTTTCACCTTGCTTCAAATATCCTCGGGGGGTGAATTTTGCGCAGCAAAAGAGGGGGGCAGACAGCCCCCCTTTCTGCGGTTCGGATCTGGCAGGCCGTCTCAGGCCGGGCTCATGCCGCGCAGCCGTTCCGAGCGGCGGCGCAGCAGTTCCACCACGGTCAAAAGCGCCACCGAGATGATCACCAGAAGCGTCGCCACCGCCAGGATCGCCGGGCTGATCTGTTCGCGGATGCCGTTCCACATCTGCCGCGGGATCGTCTGCTGGTCATTGGCCGCGATGAAGAGCACCGCCACCACCTCGTCAAACGAGGTGACAAAGGCGAAGAGCCCGCCCGAGACCACGCCCGGCATGATCAGCGGCATCTGCACCCGGAAGAAGGCCGTGCGCGGGTTGGCGCCAAGCGAGGCCGCGGCCCGGACCAGCGACTGATCGAAGCCCGAAAGCGTCGCCGTCACCGTGATGATGACGAAGGGAATGCCCAAAGCCGCATGGGCCAGGATGATGCCCGGATAGGTGCCCGCCAGACGGCCCCATTCGAACCGGCCCTGCGCGTCGATCCCCGGCACCCATTGCCCGGAGTAGAAGAAGAACATCCCGGTGGCCGAAATGATGATCGGCACGATCATCGGCGAGATCAGGACGGCGGTGATCTGCTTGCGCCAGGGCATTTCGGGCCGCGTCAGGCCCAGCGCCGCGATGGTGCCCAGCCCGGCCGAGATCAGCGTGGCGAAAACCCCGATGATCACCGAATGTTTCGTCACCTGCACCCAGGTCGCATTCTGCCAGAAATCCCACCAGAAGGCCATGTCGCGCGGCGCCTCGGGGTTCTGCATCCCGAAGGTGATCAGGCTGTCATACCAGCGCAGCGAATAGCCCGCGGGATCGAGCGTCATCATCTTCTCGGTGAAGGTGAAATAGGGCTCGGCGTTGAAGCTGAGCGGGATCACGATGATGATCGGCGCGATCAGGAACAATAGGATCAGCGCGCAAAGCACCAGATAGGTGTAGTGCCACAGCTTTTCGAGCGGGCTTGCGTAGACGGGAAGGGCCATGGGTGCGTCCTCTCAGCCGAGCTTCATCTTGTCGATGCCGACGATGCGGTCGTAGATCCAGAAGAAGATCAGCACGACGATCAGCAGCTGCGCGGCCAAGGCGGCGGCCAGCGACCAGTTCAGCGATTTCTGCATGTGGAAGGCGATCAGGTTCGAGATCATCTGACCGTCCGCCCCGCCGACCAGCGCCGGGGTGATGTAATAGCCCATCGCCAGGATGAAGACCAAAAGCCCCCCCGCCCCCACGCCCGGCAGCGTCTGCGGCAGATAGACCCGGCGGAAGGCGGTCCAGGAGGTCGCCCCCAGCGACCGGGCGGCGCGGACATAGCTGGGCGGGATCGTCTTCATCACCGAATAAAGCGGCAGGATGGTGAAGGGCAACAGGATATGGGTCATCGCGATGATCGTCCCCATCTCGTTGTAGATCATCTGGATGCGGCCCTTGTCATCGATCACGCCCAGCCAGACCAGCAGATCGTTCAGCACGCCCTGTTGCTGCAACAGCACCATCCAGGCGGTCGTGCGCACCAGAAGCGAGGTCCAGAACGGCAAGAGCACGAAGATCATCAACAGCATCGCCTTGCGCATCGGCAGGGTGGCCAGCAGATGGGCGATCGGAAAGCCGATCAAAAGGCAGATCGCGGTGATTTCCAAAGACAGCGTCAGCGTGCGCAGCATCAGCTTCTTGTAGACCGCCTGCCCCTCGGGGACCGCGACGATCGCGCCCGCCTCGTCGCGCTTGAGATCGTTCGCGGCCAGATAGAAATCCATCGTGAAGGGCGAGGCGGCCGAGCGCATCGCGCGCCAGACATTCGGATCGGCCCATTTCTTGTCCAGCTTGAGGAAGGCCTCCTTGTAGGGCGGCTTCATCTTGTCGGCGCCGCGCGCCCCCGCGGTGAAGAGCGAGCGCGTCCCGGCGACGTCGTAATTGATCCGGGTGCCCGCGACGCCCGCGGTCTTGTTGCGCTTCATCCCGACCAGATCGGCCTGCAGCGCGGCATAGGCGGTCTCGTCGATGGCGCTGCCGGGCGGATGGGCGTCGAACCAGGCGCTCAGCGCGGGGACATTGGCGGAAAAGCCGTCATTGTAGACGGATTTGAACAGCATCTGTCCGATCGGCACGATGAAGCTGATCAGGATGAACAGAAAGAGCGGCGCAACGAGCAGTAAGGCACGGCGGCGGCGCACGGCCAGGGATTCGGCCAGCGCCGCCTTGAGCGGGCGGCCGTCGGCGGTGGTCAGAGGCGCATGGGAAAGGTCAGCGGTTGCGTCGGTCATTCGGTTCCCCGGTCATGGAACGATGCCCCGCCGCAGCGGGCTGCGGTCGGCGGCAGGACAGGACGGGGTTGCCCCCGTCCTGAAACACTCAGATCAGGCGATCAGCCAGCCAGCCAGGCGTTGAACTTTTCGTTCAGCTCGGTGTCGTGGTCGGCCCAGAAGGTCGGGTCGGTCCAGATCGGCGATTTCATGTTTTCCGGGCTGGTCGGCATGTAGGGCGCCATTTCGGTCTTGCCGTCCTGGTAAAGCCCGACCAGCGCGTTCGAGGATTTCCGCGCCGGACCGTAGGAGATCCATTTCGCCTGATCGGCCAGACGCTGGGTATCGGTCGAGAAGGCGAGGAATTTCTTCGCATCTTCCAGGTTCGGCGCGCCCTTCGGGATCACCCAGAGGTCATAATCCATGTAGGAGCCGTCCCAGACCGTGCCGAAGGGCTTGCCCTCGGCGACTTCGGCGGCGAAGAAGCGGCCGTTGTAGCCGTTCGTCATCACCACCTCGCCATCGGCGAGCAGTTGCGGCGGCTGCGCCCCGGCTTCCCACCAGACGATGTCTTTCTTGATGGTGTCGAGCTTCGCCAGAGCGCGTTTCACGCCCTCGTCGGTGCCCAGCACTTCATAGATCTGGTCGGGGGCGACGCCATCGGCATAAAGCGCCAGTTCCAGCGTGCGCTTGGCCGCTTTCAGCATGCCGCGCTTGCCCGGATATTTCGTGGTGTCGAAGAAATCGGCCACCGTCGTCGGCACGACATCGCCGACCTTGGTCTTGTCATAGGCGATGACGGTCGCCCAGACGATGCTGGCCACGGCGCAATCCTGGATCGCGCCCGGCACGAAATCCTCGGTCGCCGGGGTGCCATCGGGCGCGGGCGGCAGGATCGCCGGATCGATCGGCTCGAGCAGGCCCTCGTCGCACATCTTGATCGCATCCGACAGCTCGACATCGGCCAGATCGATGGTGACGTTGCCCGCCTCGGCCTGCGCCTTGAGCGGCGTCGCCGGGTTGTCGGCATCGATCGAGTTGATCTTGACGCCGGTCATCGCGGTGAAGGGCTTGTGATAGGCCTCGACCTGGCTGACCGTATAGGACCCGCCCCAGGACACGACGTTGAGTTCCCCCGCCTGCGCGGCGGCCGAGACGCCGACCAGCGCCGTGGTGACGATCAGAAGTTTCTTCATGAGGTTACTCCCTTGTTGGTTGCTCTGTTGGTGGTTCCGCCTGCGGATGTTCCCCCGCTTTGCGGTGATGCGGCGGGCTCGCCGCATCGGATGTCGTCCCTCGGTTCCGATCCTACATCGGATCAAGCGCCCGCGCATCGGCCGGATGCCAGCCGATCTTCACGTGCTGACCGGGATGCAGCTTGGTCTGGCCGATCGTGTTGCGCGATTTCATCACGAAATCCGTGCTGCCCGCAACCTTCATCCGGGTGCGGAAGATGTCGCCCATGTAGATCACTTCCAGCACTTCGGCATCGATCATGTGGGCGCCCGGCGGCATCATCTCGGGCTTGAATTCCACCCGTTCGGGACGGATCGAGACCAGCGTCTCCTGTCCCTTGTGGCGGATGTTGACCGGCGTCGCGTCGATGATCTCGCCCGTGGCGAGCCGCACCAGGCATTTTTCGCCGTCCAGCTCCTCGACCGTGCCGGGCAGCTTGTTGTTCTCGCCGATGAAGCCCGCGACGAAGCTGTTCTTCGGGCGTTCGTAAAGTTCGTCGGGCGGCGCCAGCTGCTGGATCCGGCCGTCGTTGAACACGGCGACGCGGTCCGACATCGTCAGCGCCTCGCCCTGATCATGCGTCACATAAACGACGGTCAGGCCCAGGCTGTCATGCAGGTGCTTGATTTCGAACTGCATGTGCTCGCGCAGCTGCTTGTCGAGCGCGCCGAGCGGTTCGTCCATCAGGACCAGCGCCGGATCGAAGACCAGCGCGCGGGCCAGCGCCACGCGCTGCTGCTGCCCGCCCGACATCTGCGCCGGACGGCGGTTGGCGAATTTGCCCATCTGCACCATGTCAAGCGCGCGCATCACCTTGGCCTCGCGCTCGGCCTTGCCCATGCCGCGGACTTCCAGCGGGAAGGACAGGTTTTCCGCCACCGTCATGTGCGGGAACAGCGCATAGTTCTGGAACACCATCCCGATGCCGCGCTTGTGCGGCGGCAGTTCGTTGATGTTGGTGCCATCGAGCAGGATGCGCCCGTTCGTCGCCGTCTCGAAGCCCGCAAGCATCATCAGGCAGGTGGTCTTGCCGGAGCCCGAAGGTCCGAGCTTGGTCAGAAATTCGCCCTTCGCAATCGACAGGTTCAGGTCTTTGACGACGAGCGTCTCGCCGTCATAGCTTTTCTGCACATGGTCGAAGACGACGAATCCTTCGTCGATCGTTGTCGCAGTCAATGCGGGCTCCCCGTGGTTTTTCTGGTTCGTTAGCTCCCGTGGGGCTGACTAAAACAGCGCCGCCCCCGGATTTCAACCGCGATTTCCCATTCCCGTGAAAGCCGTGTGCGTCGCCGCCGCTTCGGTCACAAAACCGTCAGAATGCGTCAAATCGCGACTGATGTGCGACCAGTTCGCACAGAGCCTCCGATCAATTTGGTGGCGTCGCAAAAACTTGCCCGCGGGGGGGCCATAGGCCTTTTGGACAGGGTCTCCGGCCCAGACCACCCCGGCCAGGGCCGGAAGCGCCCGAATCAGCGTCGCTTTTGCCGCCAGATCCAGAGCCGCGATTCCCATGGGGCCAGGCCAGAAACTCTCGACCCAGAGCCCCTCGACCGAGAGCAGCGCATGCCGGGGCAGCAGCAGATGCAGATAAAGCACCCCGCCCGCGGACCGCGAAAGGCCCCGGCGCACCCGCGCGCCGCCCCAGCCCGTCGCCGCCAGATGCCCCGCCCGCGCCAGAAACCCGCCCGGCACCGCGATGCCGTGCAGCGCCGAAAGCCGCACCGGCGCCGCATTGCCCAGCCGCCCGGCCCCGATCTCGACCGGGCGCAGCTTCGGATCGGCGGCCAGCTGCGCCGCATCGACCCGGCGCCGGCCGATCCAGAGCACCGGCAGCGGCGGGCCGTCGCGCACCGTGACCAGATCCTCCGGGCGCAGATCCTCGACCGGCACCGGGCCGCGCGGCGTGGAGACGCGGCTGCCCGCGACCAGACAGGGCACGCCCATCGCATGCAGCATCCCGGGCGCCTGCACGGTGGCGGGCGCGATCCCCAGCAGCGTGACCGAAGTGCCGTCGGGGAAGGTCAGCACCGCATTGCCCAGCCCGTCATCGCTGACCGTCACGTCGCGGATGTTGACCGGCGCATTCGACCCGTCATGCAGCCCCGAGACATCGAGCTGGTCAGTGGTCAGGGCGCCGGTCCGCGACAGGTCGAAATCGGTGATGAAATCGTGGCCCGTGCCATCCGCCATCACGATCGTGTCGGCGCCCGCCCCGCCCGAGAGCGTGTCCTGCCCTGACCCGCCCAAAAGCACATCGGCGCCGGAGCCGCCGATCAACCGGTCATCGCCTCCCGCCCCGTCGATCCTCAGCCCCGAGGCGTCACCGGCCGCGTTCACCGTGTCGGCGAGGTTGCTGCCGGTAATCCCCTCGATATTGTCGAAGCTGACCGAATTCGCGCCCTGGGTGGCGGTGCCGTCCTCGGAACCGGTGAAGGTGACCAGAACCCCGCCCAGCGTGTCATGGCTGAAGTCGAGCACGTCGTGATCCACCCCGCCCGCGGTGGTGGTCCCCCCGCCGAAGACGGTGTCATTGCCCCAGTCCGATTCGAAATAGATCCGGTCGGCGTCGGCCTCGCCATAGATCAGATCGTTGCCGCTGTTGCCCGCCAGCAGATCGGCGCCGTCGCCGCCATGGATCGTGTCCTGACCGGTCCCGCCAAGCAGCAGGTCGACGCCCGCGCCACCGTCAAGACTGTCGTCACCGGCGCAGCCCTGGATCGTGTCGGCGCCGGTGCCGCCAAGCAGCGTGTCATTGCCGTCCTCGCCCAGGATCGAATCGTTGTCGGCGCCGCCATCCACCAGATCATTGCCCGATCCGGCCCAGATCGTGTCATTGCCCGCATCGCCAAACAGCGTGTCATTCCAGACATATCCGGTCGTGCCGACGTAATCGTCGATGTAATCGTCGCCAAGGCCGCCGTGCACGCAATCGCCGCCGGTGCCGAAGGTGATCGAATCATTGCCCGCGCCGCCGTCGATCGTGTCGGCCCCGCCCTCGGTGGCGATCGTGTCATTGCCCGCCCCGGCGGCGATGCTGTCGTTGTAGGCCCCGCCCTGGATCGTGTTGACATGATCGGGGTCGAAGCTCATCGAGGCCAGCGTGCTGTAAAGCGGCCCGGTCGAGACATCGGCGCCGTACATCCCGTCGTTGACGCCCGAGACGTGATAGGTCACCCCCGGCGTCAGCGGGTTTGTCGCCACCTCGCCGATGATCGTGCCGCCGATTTCCAGCGTATACATGTGCACGACCGTGCCCGAGGGATCGGTGAAGGTCGAAGACCATTCGACATAGACACGCCCGGAGTAAAGCAGCGTGCCGCCCGCGTCATAGACCGCGACGGACTGGGTCGAATCGTTGCCGTATTCGTCGGCCATGAAATTGCTGTCGCCCGACAGGGACGTATCGTCATCGGTAAAGACGAATGTCCGCCGCGAGGTCGAATAATCCCAGGCGGGATCGACCTTGAACTGCGCCCCCGGCCAGAGCGTCGAGCCTCCGCCCTCGACCTGGAACTGGGCCCCATACAATCCCTGAACAGTCCAGGTCGTCATCTTCCGCCGCCTCACCCGCCCCCGACGTCGCGGCCGGGCATCCGCGCGAGCGTGCCGCAATTTCCTCAATGCAGCCTTAACGCGGGCGGAAATCCCCCTGTTTTCAAGCCGAAGCCCGAGGGCAAGCAATGACGCAGCCGGAAATGACGAAGCCCGGGGTGGTGCCCCGGGCTTGCGGCCATCCGGCCAGTGGTGCGGTTGAAAAGACTCGAACTTTCACGGGAGTTACCCCACAGCGACCTCAACGCTGCGCGTCTACCAATTCCGCCACAACCGCATGTTCTGGCTTGGTGAGGGGCGATTTAGCCGAGCCTGCAGGGAATGAAAAGCCCCAATTTGCGGGTTTCGGAAAATCTCTTGCGCGACGCCGGGGCAGGACCGCCCCCGCCCGGCCCGAATCCGGCTTGAGACACGCAAGCGATTGTTTTACCCCAAGGGCAGGAGAGTTGCGCATGCCTGAATGGATCACCTCGGATCGTCCCGTGCCCTACCCCGACGCGCTGGCCTTCATGGAAGCGCGGGTGGCCGCGATCGCCGCGGGTACCGCGCCCGAGGCGATCTGGCTGCTGGAACATCCCGCCCTTTACACCGCGGGCACCTCGGCGCGGGCCGCCGATCTGACCGACCCGGACCGGTTCCCGGTCTACGCGGCCGGGCGCGGCGGCCAATACACCTATCACGGCCCCGGGCAGCGCGTCGTCTATGTCATGCTTGATCTGAACAAGCGCGGCCGCGACGTGCGCTGCTTCGTGCAGGCGCTGGAAACCTGGGTGATCGGCGCGCTGGCCGAATTCAACGTCAAGGGCGAGATCCGCGACGGTCGCGTCGGCGTCTGGGTGACCCGCCCCGAGAAGCCGCCGATGCCCGATGGCACGCCGCGCGAGGACAAGATCGCCGCGATCGGGGTGAAGCTGCGGCGCTGGATCAGCTTTCACGGCCTCTCGATCAATGTCGACCCGGATCTGAGCCATTTTTCCGGCATCGTGCCCTGCGGCATCCGCGAGCATGGCGTGACCTCGCTCGTCGATCTGGGGCTGCCGGTGACGATGGCCGATCTCGACCTGGCGCTGCGGGCCCGGTTCGAGACCGATTTCACCCCGCGCTGCGGCGGCTGAGCCGCGCCGCAAGGCCTGCCGGAGGGGCGGCATTTCATCTGGCATTCACTTTGCGTCCGGATTCTTGCCCCGCGGGTCATGGAATTGAAACAAAGGGATATGCGCGACCTTTTGCCTTGTGGTAAAGCGTGGACCGGGTAAGGAATCTGCCCCTTGGCCCCGGCTCCAGACCGGGCAAGCAAACAGACCAAGGATACAGCGATGAAGATCAGCCTCACTGCCGCCACTGTCGCCGCGCTCGTGCTCGCCGCCCCCGCTTTCGCGGGCGACGCCGCGAAGGGCGAAAAAGAATTCAACAAGTGCAAGACCTGCCACTCGATCATCGCGCCCGACGGGACCGAGATCGTGAAAGGCGCGAAGACCGGCCCGAACCTCTACGGCGTCGTCGGCCGCACCGCCGGCACCTACCCGGAGTTCAAATACAAGGACTCGATCGTCGCGCTCGGCGCCTCGGGCTTCGCCTGGACCGAGGAAGACATCGCGACCTATGTGAAAGACCCGGGCGCCTTCCTGAAGGAAAAACTCGACGACAAGAAAGCCAAGACCGGCATGGCGTTCAAACTCGCCAAGGGCGGCGAAGACGTCGCGGCCTATCTGGCCTCGGTCGTGAAATAAGATCCGGCAGATCCGGTTCCGGGCCCGGTCGGTTCTCCGACCGGGCCTTTTCATTTGGCCAGGACGGCCGGAGGGCGTAGCCTGCAAGGATCAACCGGAGGTTTCCGATGCAGCTGCGCTATGTCATCCTTTACGTGCCCGACGTCCCCGCCACGATGGCCTTCTATGCCGAAGCCTTCGGGCTTGAGCGCGGCTTCCTGCACGAAAGCGGCACTTTCGGCGAAATGGTCACCGGCGCCACGAAGCTCTGCTTCACCGCGGTGTCGCTGATGGAACAGATCGGCAAACAGGTCGCCACGACGCCCCCCGCCCTGCCCTCCTTCGAACTCGCCTTCGAGACCGAAGACGTTGCCGCCGCCCTCGCCCGCGCCCTTGCCGCGGGCGCCAGCCTCGTGCAGGGGGTCGAGCGCATGGACTGGGGCCAGACCACCGCCTATGTCCGCAGCCCCGAAGGCACGCTGGTCGAGATCTGCACCCCCGTCACGGCATGAGCCCGGCTGCGCTTTCACCTTGGCGAAAATATCCCGGGGGGAGTCCGAAGGACGGGGGGCAGCGGCCCGCTCTGCGCCCGACCGCACGCCAACCGCATGATTTTCCTCACAATCTTATTCCCGCCCGCAGGTCTTGACCAATCCTGCCCCTCCCCGTAGGTTCGGTCGAATTTTGCCCCGGAGAGTCGCGCCATGCCCATGAGCCCCCAGTCGTCGGAAAAACCCACCGCGCTCATCGTCACCGCAGACGGACAGCTCTTCTACGGCCGAGGCTTCGGGGCCACCGGCGAAACCGTCGCCGAGCTGGTCTTCAACACCGCGATGACCGGCTATCAGGAAATCATGACCGACCCGTCTTACGCCGGTCAGGTCGTCACCTTCACCTTCCCCCATGTCGGCAATGTCGGCGTCACCCCCGAGGATGACGAGACCGCCGAGCCCGTCGCCGCCGGTCTGGTGGTGAAATGGGACCCGACCGAGCCCTCGAACTGGCGGTCGGTGGAAAATCTGGTCGGCTGGCTGCAAAAGCGCGGCCGGATCGGCGTCGGCGGCATCGACACGCGGCGCCTGACCCGGGCGATCCGGCAGCAGGGCGCGCCCCATGTGGCGATCGCCCACAACCCCGAGGGCGTCTTCGACATCGAGGCGCTGGTGAAAAAGGCCCGCGACTGGAAGGGGCTTGTCGGGCTTGACCTGGCGAAAGACGTCACCTGCGCGCAAAGCTACACCTGGGACGAACAGCGCTGGGCCTGGCCCGAGGGCTACACCCGCCGCGAGGGTCCCGGCTTCAAGGTCGTCGCGATCGATTACGGCGCGAAACGCAACATCCTGCGCTGCCTTGCCTCGGCCGGTTGCGACGTCACCGTTCTGCCCGCCACTGCCACCGCCGAGGATGTCCTGGCGCTGAACCCCGAGGGCGTGTTCCTGTCGAACGGCCCGGGGGATCCGGCGGCGACCGGCGCCTATGCCGTGCCGATGATCCAGGGCGTTCTGGCGACCGATCTGCCGCTCTTCGGGATCTGCCTTGGCCATCAGATGCTGGCACTGGCGCTGGGCGCGAAGACGATCAAGATGAACCACGGCCATCACGGCGCGAACCATCCGGTCAAGGATCTCACCACCGGCAAGGTCGAGATCACCTCGATGAACCACGGCTTCGCCGTCGATGCCCAGACCCTGCCCGCGGGCGTCAAGGAAACCCATGTCAGCCTGTTCGACGGGTCGAACTGCGGCATCGCGGTCGAGAATCGCCCCGTCTTCTCGGTGCAATATCACCCCGAAGCCAGCCCCGGACCGCAGGACAGCCTGTATCTCTTCGAGCGTTTCGCCGCTGCGATGGCCGCCCGCCGCGCGGCCTGACGCAAGTTATCCACAGACGTTCGCGCTGTGTTCCGGCCGCCTTCGGGCGGCCGAAAAAATGACTCGCAGAATCCGCTTCAACAGGCGTTTTGGTTAACCCAAGATTAACCAAAAAGGCGAAACTGTGACCCCGTATTCTACCCGGGGGCGAAATGCGCGGATCCAGTCATCTCAATGCAAGGCGCGTCGCGGCTGTGGCCCCCTGGCCGAAAGCCTCGGTCGCGGACGCATCGCCCCCGCAGGACGGGGCCCCCGACGCGGCAGAGGCCGGGGGGGTGACGATCGGGCGGCCACGGCGGCCGCAGCCGGATCGTCGGCAACTGGGGCAGATCCTGCTGGAGATGGGGGCGGTGCAGCCGGGCGATCTGCTCAAGGCGCTGGCGCTGCGCAACCGTCAGGACGTGCGGCTGGGCGACATCCTTCTGACAAATGGCTGGGTGACCGAGGCCGATCTGATGGCGGCGCTGGCGCGGCAGTCGCATGCGGCGGTGATCGACCTTCTGGCAGAGCCGCCCGATCCGCGCCTGATCGACACGCTCGGCCCCGAACTCTGCCTCAAGGAGGCGATGGTGCCCTGGCGGCGCATCGGCGGCGTCACCCTGATCGCCACCGCCCGGCCCGAACATTTCACCCGGCTCGCCGCCGACCTGCCGCCCGACTACGGTCCCTACCGGATGGCGCTGGCGCCCGAACGCGACGTGCACGGGGCGCTGCTGGCGCGGCGCCAGACCGCCCTGATCCGCCGCGCCGAGGTCAAGGTCGACCCCGACCGCTCCTGCCGCACCCATAACGAGAAACTGGCGGCCCGGCTGGTGCTTGCGGTCACCGCCGTCTCGGTCGCGGGGCTGATCCTGGCCCCGGTGGCGGTCTTTGCGGTGCTGTTCCTCTGGGCGATGGTCACGCTTTACGCCACGATGGGGCTGAAGCTGGTGGCCTGGATCGCCGAGATGACGGCGCAGCGCCGCGCCCGGGCCGGGGCCGCGCAGCGGGCGCTGCGCCCCGCGCCGATGCGGCGGCTGCCGATCATCTCGATCATGGTGCCGCTTTACAAGGAACGCGACATCGCCACGCGGCTGGTCGAACGGCTGTCGCGGCTGAACTGGCCGCGCGAATTGCTCGACATCCTGCTCGTCGTCGAACAGACCGACCGCACCACGCGCGAGGCGCTGTCCGGGGCCACGCTGCCGCGCTGGATGCGCGTCGTCACCGTGCCCGCGGGGCCGATCCAGACCAAGCCGCGGGCGCTGAACTATGCGCTGAACTTCTGCCGCGGCTCGGTGATCGGGGTCTATGACGCCGAGGACATGCCCGAGCCCGAACAGCTGCACATCGTCGCCCGCCGCTTCGCCGAAAGCCCGCCCGAGGTCGCCTGCCTGCAGGGCATTCTGGATTACTACAACCCGCGCACGAACTGGCTCGCGCGCTGTTTCACCATCGAATATGCGGCCTGGTTCCGCGCCATGCTGCCCGGCCTTGCGCGGCTGGGCCTTGTGGTGCCGCTGGGGGGGACGACGCTGTTCTTTCGCCGCGGCCCGCTGGAGGACCTGGGCGGCTGGGATGCGCATAATGTCACCGAAGACGCCGATCTGGGCATCCGTCTGGCGCGGGCGGGCTACCGGACCGAGCTGATCCCGGCGGTCACGCACGAGGAAGCCAATTGCCGCGCCGTGCCCTGGGTCAAGCAGCGCTCGCGCTGGCTCAAGGGCTATGCGATGACCTGGGCCGTGCACATGCGCGATCCGGCGCGGCTTTGGCGCGACCTTGGGCCGAAGCGGTTCTTTGGCGTGCAGATCCTGATCCTCGGCGCGCTGTCGCAATATCTGCTGGCGCCGCTTCTGTGGACCTGCTGGCTGATCCTGTTCGGGATCTGGCATCCGATTTCGGCGATCATGTCGGAAGGGCTGGAAAACTGGCTTCTTTTCACCTTCGTGCTGACCGAGATCATCAACATCACCGTCGGCGCCTGGGCGGTGCGCGGCAAGGACCACCGCCATCTGATCCCCTGGGTGCCGACGCTGAACCTCTATTTTCCCTTGGGCGCGCTGGCGGGCTGGAAGGCGATCTACGAGGTGATCACCAAGCCCTTTTACTGGGACAAGACCGTGCATGGCGTCTTTGACGGGGTGCATCACATGTCCGCCCCGGCGCTGCGCCCGGATCTGGCGACGGAAATGCCGCCGCCCGGCCCGCCGCCGCGCACGCCGCTGGCGCCGCTGATCGACTGAACCGGCTCAGGGATGTTCGGTCCGGGCTTCGGCATCCAGCTTCAGCCGGGTCTCGAAAGCCTGCGAAATGTGATGGCGCAGCGCCCCCGCCGCCGCATCGGCATCGCCCGCGCCGATCGCATCGACAATCGCCTGATGCTCGTCAAGCGCCTTTTCCCCCCGCCCCTCGGCCGCCAGAGAGGTCGTCGCCAGAAGCGCCATCGAGCGATGCACAAGGTCAAGCTGCTGCACCAGATAG